>DATKFK010000757.1:0-8490 GCA_035544375.1 Thermoanaerobaculia bacterium | reverse complement strand
CGGACAACTGGTGGAACCTCGACATCAGCGGGGCGCCGGTGGACCTCGTCAGCAGCAAGTACATCGGCTTCATCGGTCCCGGCACCGGGCTCCACCCCGACTTCGGCGGCGACGACACCAGCACCCCCGACGGCATCTTCGGCTTCCCCTACGCCGTGGTGCCTGGCAGCCAGGCGCTCGAGCCGGTGACCTTCGTGCTCTACCCGGACGAGAGCGACGCCGGCGCTCCGGGCAGGAAGCCGGGCTACCCGATCCCGGTCGCCGCCCGCACGCAGCCCAAGTGGATCGAGGGCGGCAACCCGGGAGGCTGCACCGACAGCGACTGCCACATGCTCCTGGTGGACCGCGACAACCGGATCCTCTTCGAGCTCTACCAGGCCCACTGGAACGTCGATCACTGGGAAGCCGGCTCGGGAGCGGTCTTCCCGCTCGACGCCAACGCCCGCCGGCCCGAAGGCTGGACCAGCGCCGACGCCGCCGGCCTCGCCATCCTTCCCGGCCTGGTGCGCTACGACGAGGTCTTCGGCCCAGGGCCCATCCGCCACGCCTTCCGCTTCACCGTCCGCGACAGCAACGGTCACGTCTTTCCCGCCTCGCACGACGCCGGCTCGAACCCCGACGCGCCGCCGATGGGGACCCGGCTCCGCCTGAAAGCCAACGTGGACCTTTCGGGCTACCCGCCCGAGGTGCAGAAGATCTTCCAGGCGATGAAGACCTACGGCCTGATCCTCGCCGACAACGGCAGCGACATGTACGTCCAGGGCACCTACGACACGCGGTGGAACAACGATGTCCTCAATCCGGCCTTCGGCAGCCTCACCGCCGGCGACTTCGAGGTCGTGCAGCTGGGCTTCAAGGGTCCGGCCGCCCAGGCCCCCTGCGCCGCCGCCGATACCCGGATGTGCCTCGCCGGCAGCCGCTTCGCGGTCTCCGCCCAGTACGTCCTACCCGACGGCACCAGCGGCCCCGGGCACGTCATTCCCCTGACCGCCGGCACCGGCGCCTTCTGGTTCTTCGCCGGCGCCAACCTCGAGATGCTGCTCAAGGTCCTCGACGGCTGCGCGGTCGACAACCATTTCTGGGTGTTCGCCGCCGGCCTCACCAATGCCCAGGTCGTCACCACCGTGATCGACACCAGGACCGGGGCGGCCAGGCGCTACGTCAACCCCCAGGGCGCCGCCTTCGCTCCCATCCAGGACACCGAAGCCTTCGCCTGTCCCTGACCTTCGCCAGAATCAAATCAATTCCCGATCGACCTGGAGACCACGACCCATGCCGACCCGCTTCTCGATTCTCTTCGGCCTCGCCCTGCTCCTCGTGTCCGCGGCCGCCGTCGCCGCCGGCCGCCAATCCGAGCCCACGCCGGAGGCCGCGATGGCCCGGACCGCCACTGCCGAAGCTCCGCAGGCCGGCACTGCCCCGCCGCCGGCCGCCAGGCCGCCGAAGCCCAAGTTCGACGAAGCCAAGGCCCTGGCGGACCTGCGCAAGGAGATCGCCGGCAAGGAGAACGAGCCCGCGGGCAAGGTCTTCATGGACATCGACCTCATGGCGGGCGTCACCGCCGGCCAGCTGCTGATGATCATGGAGAACGGCTACAGCCGGCCGCTGGGAGTCACCTGCACCCACTGTCACATTCCCGGCGAATGGCAGAGCAACGACAAGAAGGAAAAGGAAGCCGCGAGGGGCATGATCCAGATGACCGCGAAGATCAACAACGAGCTCCTCCCCAAGGTCAAGGGCCTGGACACCGACCACCGCCCCGAGGTCAACTGCACCACCAGCCACCGCGGCCAGGAGCGCCCGGCGCTGCGGATGCCGTAGCCCGGCAGCTCAGGATCAATGCCCAGCCATGCCGCGGAGCGCCAAGCCTCAACCCCGCGGTGGGTGGGTAGCGGATGATGGCAGCGGTCGCGCTGTGGTGGCCGCGTCCTGGCCCAGGTAGCGGTGGATGATCTCGTCCAGCTTGCCGCTCCGACGCAGCTTTTCTATGTAGCGGTCCAATGCTGGCTTGAGATCGCTCTTGGGCACCACGGCGTAGCTGTAATACTCGGCTCCCGGCAGCTGGAGGGCTACCTTCAGGTTTGGGTAGAGCTTGAGGAGGCGCCAGACCGAGGGCTCGTCCTGCACCGTGAAGTCGGCTTTCCCTTCGTTCAGGGCATCGAAGCTCCAGCGGGTGAAGTCGGCGTAGCTGATCGAACCTGGACGCAGCGCCCTGGTCTGCTCCTCGTTGCTGGAGCCGACGATGGTCGACGCCCGCTTGCCCGCGAGGTCGGCTGGAGTGCGCACGGCGCTGCCGGCAGGCACCACCACGAGGTGGTGCACAGTGAAGTACGGGACCGAGAAGTCGACCTGCTTCCGCCGCTCCTCCGTGACGCTGAACTCGCTCGCAATCACATCGCCGTCGCCCCGCAGGAGCGCCGGCAGGAGGGCGTTGAACGAGGGCTTCACCGGACGGACCTCGAGGGCGACCGCAAGGGACCTGGCGAACCCCTCCATCACCTCGTAATCGACGCCGTCGTAATGGCCGAGGCCAACCTCGGCCCTGACGCGAATGAAGGGGCTCTCCTGGTGTGGGAAGCAGAGGACGATGAGCTTGCCGCGGGCCTTGACCTCCGCCAGGGAGCTGGCGGCAAGGCCTGGCGCCGCCAGGAGCCATCCCAGGCCAAGCAGGACGGCGGCGAAGACGTGGTTGTGGCCGCGCATCTGGAAGCCCTCCTCGACGGCCGCGCGCAGGTCACGGCCCAAGGTCGATGGCGATGTTCGATGCCGACGTTCGGTCAACATTACCACGGCACCGCGGCCAGGCTGGATCTGGGTGCACGCGGCCATACCCCGTTCCGCAGTCAAGGGCGCAACAGGCCTTGATGGCGCGGCGCTCATCCATCGCGCGGTATCTCTCCGCCACTTGGCGCTCGCACCAGATCGCGGCGAGCGCGTCCAAGCAGCTCGGATGCGCATCCTGGGCCAGGACGGCCAGGTAGAATATGCCGGTGAAGGTCCGCCGGGCCGTGGAGAGCGATGCACCCGCTCTCGTCGCCATGATCAACCGCGCCTTCGAGGTGGAGCGGTTTTTCATCGCCAGCGACCGCATCGACCTCGAGGAGGTGCGGAAGCGCCTCGTCAGGGGAGAGTTCCTCATCGCCCATGGCGGCCAGGGCGGCCATGGCTCCCATGGCTCCGACAACGCCGGCTGCGTCTACATCGAGCCCCGCGGCGAGCGCTGCTACCTTGGGCTGCTTTCGGTCGACCCGGATCTGCAGGGTACCGGCCTCGGCCGCGGCCTCATGCAGGCTGCCGAGCAGCGGGCCCGGGAGCTGCGTTGTGATTTCATGGACATCCTCGTCGTCAACCTGCGCGAGGAGCTGCTGCCTTTCTATAGGTACCTGGGCTATGTGGAAGCCGGGACGTCGGATTTCACCGCCGGCGTCCAGACCTTGCTGCCTTGCCACTTCCTCAAGATGTCGAAGCGCCTTTGAGGAGCTCCTCTTCGCGCCAGGCGGCCCTGCCGTCGGCGTAATGCTCGAGCTTCCAGATGGGAACCTCGGCCTTGAGCCGTTCGAGGGCCTGGCGGTTCGCCTCGTAGGCGGCGGCCCGGTGCCTGGCGGCGGTGGCGATCGCGACGCTGGCCTCGCCCACCGGGATCTCGCCCAGGCGGTGGACGATCGCGACTCGCAACCCCTCCGTCGCTCCTTCCAGATCGGCGGCAATGCGCAGGAGGGCCTGGCGCGCCATCGGACGATAGGCGGTATAGGTCAGCCTGAGCACGGCGCCGGTGGTTTGATCCCGCCGGCGGGAGTGGTCGCGGACGGTACCCAGGAAGAGCAGCACGGCCCCGCAGGCGGGAGAGGCGACCCGGGAGACGACCTCCTGCGGATCGATGGCCGCATCGACGAGATCGACCATCGGCCCCGCGGCAGCCACGGCATGCCCAACGCCACCGCTCCCTCCCGAGACGGGCGGCAGCAGCGCCACCTCGGCACCTTCGCCGAGGACCTGGTCGGATGGCGCGATCGACCCGTTGACGGCCACCGCCAGGCGGGGCCAGAGCGGTGCCAGGGCGGGATACCGCGCGTCGAGCCATGCCCGCAGGTCTGCCACCCGGGCCGCCTCCGGCAGATCGAGGTCCAGCTCACCCGTGCCCAGGGCATCGTGGGCGCTGGCGAATGCCAGAAGCCGTATCCGCATACCCGGGATGCTAGTCCGCGCGCCGCCGGGCCGCAATGCCGGCCACGGCGGCCGCGGAGACGAACGGGGAGTGCGGGGAGCCGGCCGCGGTCCATATAATGCCCCGGGCAACTGGGGAGAGACCGTGCCGACACTCGAGAGCAAGGTGAGCCACGACGAGGCGTTTGCCCGGCGGGCGGAGCATTGGCGCGCCGAGGCGGCCCGGCTCGAAGAGGAGGAGAAGCACCTGCGGCTGGGGGGCGGGGCCGCGGCCCACGACCGGCAGCGGGCGCAGGGGAAGATGACGGCGCGCGAGCGCGTGGCGGCGCTCTGCGATCCCGACACCTCTCTTCATGAGCTGGGGATCTGGGCGGCCGACGGGATGTACCAGGAATTCGGCGGCGCCCCCGCTGCGGGCGTGGTGGTCGGCCTGGGGACGATCTCCGGCCGGGAGGCGGTCATCGTGGCGAACGACGCCACGGTCAAGGCCGGGGCATGGTTTCCGATGACCTGCAAGAAGGTGTTGCGAGCCCAGGAGATCGCGCTCGAGAACCGGCTGCCGATCGTCTACCTGGTCGACTCGGCCGGGGTGTTCCTGCCGCTCCAGGACGAGATCTTCCCGGACAAGGAACACTTCGGGAGGGCCTTCTACAACAACGCGCGGCTGTCGGCCGAAGGGGTCTTCCAGATGGCGGCGGTGATGGGCTCTTGCGTCGCCGGCGGGGCCTATCTGCCGATCATGAGCGACGAGGCGCACATCGTCGAGAGGACGGGCTCGATCTTCCTCGCCGGCTCGCACCTGGTGAAAGCGGCGATCGGGGAGCAGATCGACAACGAGGAGCTGGGCGGGGCGGTGGTGCAGTGCGACATCTCGGGGGTGGTGGACCACCGGCACCCGGACGAAGCGAGCTGCCTGGCCAAGATCCGCAGCCAGTTCTCCCAGCTGGCGCGGCCGGCGCCTTCGCCCTTCGCCCGCCGCGAGCCGGTGCCGCCGCTCTACCCGCAGGACGACCTCTACGGGTTGATACCGATCGACCGCACGCGGCCCTACGACACCTACGAGGTGCTGGCGCGGCTGCTCGACGGCAGCACGCTCGACGAGTACAAGGCCACCTACGGGCGGACGCTGATCTGCGGCACCGGCTGGATCGACGGCTGGCCGGTCGGAGTGGTCGCCAACCAGCGCTCGATCGTGCCGCGGACGACCGGCACCGGCCCGCGCGACAAGGAGCTGCAGATCGGCGGCGTCATCTATTCCGACTCGGCCGACAAGGGTGCGCGTTTCGTCGAGCTGTGCAACCAGAAGCGCATCCCGCTGCTGTTCATCCAGGACGTGACCGGTTTCATGGTGGGCAGCCGGGCGGAACGCGGCGGCATCATCAAGGACGGAGCCAAGATGGTCAACGCCGTCGCCAACTCGACGGTGCCCAAGCTCACGCTCTTCGCCGGCAACTCCTACGGCGCCGGCAACTACGCGATGTGCGGCAAGGCTTACGGCGCCCGCTTCCTGTATGCCTGGCCCTCGGCCGCCATCGCCGTCATGGGGGGCGACCAGGCCAGCCAGACGCTGCTCAACATCCAGGTCAAGAACCGCGGCTCGGGAGTTTCGGCGGCGGAAAAGGAGCAGCGGCTGGCCGAGATCAAGGCGCGCTACGCCGCCGCCATGGATCCCCGCTACGCCGCGGCGCGCCTGTGGGTGGACGGGATCGTCGACCCGGCCGCAACCCGCCAGGTGCTCGCCCGGTCGCTGGCCGCGGCCGCCCACAACCCCGACATCCCGCCTTTCCGCACCGGCGTGCTGCAGACTTGAGCGGCGCCGATGCTACTGTCCCGCTCATGAAAACCGTGCGCATCGGCAACGGCCAGGGCTTCTGGGGCGACAGCGTCGATGCGCCGGTCGAGCTGATGCGCGGCGGACCCATCGACTACATCGGCATGGATTACCTGGCCGAGGTCACGCTGTCGATCATGATGCGGCAGAAGCTCAAGCACCCGGACCAGGGCTACGCCACCGACTTCATCGACTTCATCCGCCGCGTCCTGCCCGAGGCGATCGAGCGCAACGTCCGCATCCTCACCAACGCCGGCGGCCTCAACCCGCGCGCCTGCCGGCGGCGGATCTTCGAGGTGGCGCGCGAGCTGGGGATCTCCGGCGTGCGCGTCGGGGTGGTCGAGGGCGACGACGTGCTGGCCCGCCTGCCGGCGCTGATCGCCGCCGGCCATCCGCTCGCCAACATGGACACCGGCGAGCCGCTCGCCCCCCACGTCGATCGGCTGATGAGCGCCAACGCCTATCTCGGCGCGCGGCCGGTGGTCGAGGCCCTCGCCACCGGGGCGCAGATCGTGCTCTGCGGCCGCATCACCGACACGGCGCTGGCGCTGGCGCCGGCGATCCACGAATTCGGCTGGGGCGAGACGGACTGGGACCATCTCGCCGCCGGCACCATCGCCGGCCATATCCTCGAATGCGGCGCCCAGTGCACCGGCGGCAACTACAGCCGCTGGTGGGAGGTGCCCGACCTGTGGAACGTCGGTTACCCGATCGTCGAGGCGCACGCGGACGGCACCTTGGTCGTCACCAAGCACGAGGGCACCGGCGGCATGGTGACGGTCGACACGGTCGCCGAGCAGCTGCTCTACGAGATGAGCAGGCCGACCGAGTACATCACTCCCGACTGCGTCGCCGACTTCACCAGCATCCGCCTGCGCCAGGAGGGCCGTGACCGGGTGGGCGTCTCCGGCATCCGCGGCGGCCCCAAGACGCCGTTCTTCAAGATCTCGGCCTCCTACCTCGCCGGCTACAAGACCAGCGGCCAGATCACCATCTCGGGCCCGCGCGCCGTCGCCAAGGCCGAGCTCGCCGCCGAGATCGTCTGGCGCCGCCTGGAGCGGGCGGGCATCACCTTCCCCCCCGAGAACCGCTCAGTCGAGCTGGTCGGCACCGGCGTCTGCCTGCCCGGCATCCTGCCGGAGGTCACCGACCCTCCCGAGGTGGTGCTCCGTCTAGGAGTGCGCGACCCCGATCCCGACAAGGTGGCGCGCTTCGGCGTCGAGCTGGCGCCGCTGATCACCGCCGGCCCGCCGGGAGTGACCGGCTTCGCCGGCGGCCGCCCGAAGCCGCAGGAGGTCATGGCCTACTGGCCGGCGCTGCTGGCGCGCAACGAGGTCGAGAGCCACATCGAGGTCTCGGTGGAGGAAGCCTAGAGCATGCGAATGAACCGAGCGGGACACTACTAGAATGGCGGAGCGCGCCCCATCGACCTGGTCGCGGCTCGCCGCGCATCATCCCCTCCTGCCCTGGTACGCCGGCTTGCTCGCCGGCATCCTGCCTGTGCTGCTGCTCGGCTTTCTCTACAGCGCCCTGGCCAACCGCTTGGAGTTCGCCGGCTGGGGCCTGCTGCTCGCGGCCTTCTACACCGCCGCCCTGCGCCAGGGGATGCAGGCTGGCTGGCCGGCGCCGCGGCTGCTCGGCGCCCTGGCGCTGCTGCTGGCGGCGGGCGCCGGGGCGTTTGCCTGGATCGAGGACACGCACCGGGAGATCCTGGACCTGGGCTACCGCGCGGTGCTGCCGCCGGCGATCTACTTTCCGGCGGCCACCAGCCCGCTCACCGCCGAGACGGCGGCGGCCGTGCTGGCAGCCGGCGGGGTTGCCGCCCTGGCCGCCGGGAGGAGACGATGAAAGTGAAACTGGACCTGGTCGCCCATGCACGCTCGGGCGACAAGGGGGACGCCAGCAACGTCGGCCTGATCGCCGCCAGCCCCGAGATCTACGAGCTGCTGCGCGCGCAGGCGACCGCGGAACGGGTCAAGGAGCACTTCCGGGAGGTCTGCCGCGGCCCGGTCGAGCGCTTCGAGGTCCCCAACCTGCGCGCCTTCAACTTCCTGCTCCACGATTCGCTTGGCGGCGGCGGGACGGAGAGCCTGAAGACCGACGCCCAGGGCAAGACCCACGCTCAAGGGCTGCTGCAAATGGAGGTCGAGGTGCCCGGCGAGCTGGTGCCGACCCAGCCGGTGCGGCGGCACGGCCACAGCCGCTCCGCGGAGCGCGGCCCGGACCCCGCCCGGGATGGCGGCGGCCGGTGACCGGTGCGACCCCAGCCGGCCCCGGTGCGGGCCCCGGCCCCAGCGCGGGCGCCGATCCGGCTCCGGGCGCCGACCCGGCTCCGTCCGCCGACCCCGCTCCGGTTGCCGACCCGGCTCCGGGCGTCCCGTGGGCGCCGCCGGGGCTCGCGTTCAGCCGCCTCGAGGCGCGGCGCGACCGCGACCTGCTGTGGGTGACGCTCGCCGACCCGGAGCGCGCCAACGCGCTGTCGCCGGCGCTCATCG
>DATKFK010000756.1:0-10372 GCA_035544375.1 Thermoanaerobaculia bacterium | reverse complement strand
TCGATCTCGCCGCTGGGAGCGGCGTAAGGGGTGGCGAGGGCGGCGCGCTCGGCGGCGGGCGGCGGCAGGGCGGCGCGGTCGATCTTGCCGTTGGCGGTCAGCGGCAGCGCCGCGAGCACCACCAGCGCCGCCGGCACCAGGTGCTCCGGCAGCCGCTGCCGCAGCCGCCGCTCGAGATCCCGTGCCAAACCCGGCGCCGCGGCCGCCGCCACGTAGCCCACCAGCCGCCGGTCTCCCGGCCGGTCCTCGCGCACCATCACCAGCGCCTGACGCACCGCCGGGTGCTCGCGCAGCGCCGCCTCCACCTCCCCGGGCTCGATGCGGAAGCCCCGCAGCTTCACCTGCCGGTCCGCACGCCCCGCGAACACCAGCGCTCCCGCCGCCTGCCACCGCACCAGGTCTCCCGTCCGGTACAGCCGCGCGCCCGCCGACGGCCCGTACGGGTGCGGCACGAACGACGACGCCGTCCGCGCCGCGCCCCCCAGGTACCCCCACGCCAGACCCTCGCCCCCGAGGTACAGCTCCCCCACCGCCCCCACCCCTACCAGCTCCATCTCCTCGCCCAGCACGTACGCCTCGGCGCCAGCCACCGGCCGCCCGATCGGCACCGTCGCCGCCGACGCCTCCACCTCCTCCACCGGCCACCAGCTGCTGAACGTCGTCGCCTCCGTCGGACCGTAGACGTGCAGCAGGCGGCCGGGCCGCCCTGCCGCCAGCACCTCGCGCACCCACCGCGGGTCCACCGCCTCGCCGCCGAACAGCACCGCCCGCAAACCCGCGAACGCCTTCGGCTCCGCCGCCGCCACCGCGTTGAACAGCGCCGTGGTCAGGAACAGCACGCTCACCTCCCGCTCCGCCAACGCCTGCCGCAGCTCCCGCGGCGACAGCGACTCCGCACGCGCCAGGATCTCCAGCCGCGCGCCGTTGAGCAGCGCCCCCCACACCTCGAAGGTCGCCGCGTCGAACGACAGCGTCGACAGCTGACCCACCCGGTCCTCCGCCGACACCTGCAGGTAGTCGCTGCCCAGCACCAGCCGCGACACCGCCCGCTGCGGCACCGCCACCCCCTTCGGTCCTCCCGTCGAGCCCGAGGTGTAGACCACGTACGCCAGGTCCCCGCCCGCCACGCCTGCCGCCACCGCCGCCGCCGCCGGACCCGGCCCCGCCGCCGCCGTCCCGGCGTCCTCCAGCCACACCCACCTCGCCCCGGCGACCGTCCCTCCCCCCGCCTCGCGCGCCGCCGCCAGCCGCCGCTCGCTCACCACCACCGTCACCCCGGCGTCGGCCATCACCCACCGCCGCCGCTCCGCCGGCTCCGACGGCTCGAGCGGCACGTACGCCCCGCCGGCACCCAGCACTCCCGCCAGCGCCACCACCGCCTCCACCGACCGCTCCAGGCACACCCCCACCCGGCTCCCCCGCACCACTCCCGCCGACCGCAGACGGCGCGCCAGCGAACCCGCCTCCCGCACCAGCTCCCCGTAGCTCAGCCGCCGCGCGCTCGACGACACCGCCACCGCCTCCGGCCGCCGCGCCGCCTGCGCCGCCAGCAGCTCCCACAGTCCCGCGGCCGGCGCTCCCACCGCCGCCCCCGGACCCCACTCCCCAAGCAGCTGCGACCGCTCCTCGCGCGACAGCAGCGGCAGCTCCCCCACCCGCCGCTCCGGCGCCGCCGCCACCGCCTCCAGCAGCCGCACGTACTGGGCCGACCACCGCCGCGCCGTCGCCGCCTCGTACAGATCCAGGCTGTACTCCAGCTCGCCGTGAGTCTCCTCGCCGCGAGGCAGCAGCCACAGGATGACGTCCACTTTCGCCGTATGGCGCCGCCGCGCCTCGGCGGTGACCGCGAGGCCGGTCAGCGCGAGCTCGTCGAGGCCGGCGTCGAGCAGCCCGAACATGGCCTGGAAGAGCGGCGAATGGCTGAGCTGGCGCTCCGGCCGCAGCTCCTGGACCAGCTTGTCGAAGGGCAGCTCCTGGTGGGCCGAGGCGTCGAGGACCCGGTCCATCACCTGGTCCACCAGCTCGCCGAAGGTCGGTCCGCGCCGCAGATCGGCGCGCAGCGCCAGGCTGTTGACGAAGCAGCCGATCAGCTCCTCGACCTCGACGCGGTTGCGGCCGGCGATCGGGCACCCCACCAGCACGTCGGCCTGGCGCGACAGGCGGGCCAGCAGCGCCTGCCAGGCGGCGAGCAGCGTCACGAACAGGGTCGCTCCCTGCTCGCGGGCCAGCGCGCGCAACCGATCGGCGAGATCGCGCGGCAGCACGAAGCCGGCGCAGGCGCCGCGGTGGCTCGGCACCGGCGGCCGCGGCAGGTCGGCCGGCAGCTCGAGCGTTGCCGGCGCCCCGGCCAGCTGCTCGCGCCAAAAGGCCAGCTGCCCCAAAAGCAGCTCCCGCGTCAGCGCCTGCCGCTGCCAGGCCGCGTAGTCGGCGTACTGGAGCGGCAGCTCCGGCAGCTCTCCGAGGTCTCCCTCGCCGCTGCCGTAGAGCGTCGAGAGCTCGCGGTTGAGGATGCCGATCGACCAGCCGTCGGCAGCGATGTGGTGGAGGGTGAGCAGCAGCAGGCTCTCCGCGTCCGCCAGCCGCACCAGCGCCGCTCGCAGCAGCGGCCCGATGGCGAGGTCGAAAGGCCGCTCCGCCTCGCGGTCGGAGATCCGCAGCGCTTCCGCCTCCCGCTCGGCGCCAGGCCGCGAGCGCAGATCGAAGATCTCGAGCTCCACCGCGCCGGCGGGCTGGACGCGCTGCACCGGCCGCCCCGCCGCCGTGGGGTAGATGGTGCGCAGCACCTCGTGGCGCCGCACGACGGTGCTCAGGCAGGCCGCCAGGCGCTCGGCGCGGAGCGGGCCGGCGAGCCGATAGGCGACCGGCACGTTGTAGACCGGGCTGTCGCTGGACAGGCGGTGCAGGAACCAGAGACGCTCCTGCGCAAACGACAGGGGGAGGCTTTCGTCCTGGCGACGCGCCACCGGCGCCAGGGGCGGCACCGCGGCGCTCTCCCCGGCGTCACGCCGCAGCGCCTCGATCTCGCGCGCCAGACCGGCCACGGTGAGCGCGAGAAAGAGCGAGCGCATCGGCACTTCCACCCGCAGCACACGGCCGATCCGCGCCAGGATGCGCGCCGCCGCCAGCGACTGGCCGCCGAGATCGAAGAAGTCATCGTGGATCCCCACCCGGGACTTGCCCAGCACCTCGGCCCAGATCTCGGCGATCACCTCCTCCACCAGGTCCCGCGGCGCCTCCGGCTCCGCGGCCGCCGCCGGCTCGGGCTCGGGCAGGCGTGCGCGGTCGAGCTTGCCGTTCGCCGACAGCGGCAGGGCCGCCAGCGGCACGAAGGCCTGAGGCACCATGTAATCGGGCAGCAGGGCCCGCAGGTGGTCGCGCAGCGCCGCCGCCTCGACCCCCCGGCCGCGGGAGGCGACCACGTAGGCCGCCAGGAAGCGGTCTCCCGAGGCAGCGGCGCGCGCCACCACGGCACATTCGGCGACCGCCGGGTGCTCCCCGAGCCGCGCCTCGATCTCGCCGAGCTCGATGCGGTAGCCGCGGATCTTGACCTGGTGGTCGAGCCTGCCCAGGTAATCGACGGTGCCGTCGACGAGCCAGCGCGCGAGGTCGCCGGTGCGGTACAGACGCCCCCCCGGTTGCTCGCTCCAAGGGTCCGGGATGAATTTCTCGGCCGTCAGCTCCGGCCGGCGCAGGTAGCCGCGGGCCACCCCCGGGCCGCCGATCGACAGCTCGCCGGTCACGCCGAGCGGCACCGGCCGCAGCGCGCGGTCGAGCAGGTGCACCCGGCGGTCGCCGATCGGCCGGCCGATCGGGATGGCCGCCGGCGTCGCCGGCAGGCTTGCCGGGATGGGATAGCAGTTGCTGAAGCATGTGCACTCGGCCGGCCCATAGCCGTTGACGATCCGCACCTCGGGCAGCGCCTCGCGGGCGCGCCGCACGTGCGCCGGCGACAACGCCTCGCCGCCGACCAGCAGCTCGCGCACGCCGGCGAACACCCGGGGATCGCCGTCGACGATGGCGTTGAACAGCGACGTGGTGACCCAGAGCCGGCTCACCCCATGGTCGCGGATGGCCGCCGCCAGGTCGGCGGGAGTGATGGCGCCGCCCGCGTGCAGCACCGCCCGTCCACCCTGGATCAGGGCCGGCCACAGCTCGTGGATCGCGACGTCCCACGCCACCGATGAGTACTGGAACGACACCTGCAGGTCGTCGAAGCGGACGTAATCGACCCCGAACTGGAAGCCGAGCAGGCTGCGGTGCGGGATCTCCGCCCCTTTCGGCCGGCCGGTCGAGCCCGAGGTATAGGTCACGTAGGCCAGGTTCTCCGGCGTGGCCAGCCGTCCGAGCGGCGTGTCCTCGAGGCGCCGGCTGGCGGCGAGCGCGTCGTCGAGGCGCAGCCGGGTCAAGCCGGGAAGGGCGGCGAGCCCGACCGGCAGCTCGTGGTCGGCAATCGCCAGCCGCACCGCGGCGTCGCGCACCATGAACTCCAGGCGGTCGGCGGGCAGCTGCGGGTCGAGAGGCAGGTACGCCCCGCCGGCCTTGAGGACGCCGTGCATCGCCACCACCATCTCCGGCGAGCGCCGAACGCACAGGCCGACCAGCGTTTCCGGCCCGACCCCCAGCCGGCGCAGATGGCGCGCCAGCTGGTTGCCGCGCCGGTCGAGCTCGCCGTAGGTCATCTGGCGGTCGCCGCAGACCAGGGCGACGTGCGCCGGGCGGCGGGCCGCCTGCTCGGCGAAGAGGTCGTGGACGCAGCGGTCGGGCGGCGCTTCGTGACGCGGGTCGGCCCACTCGCGATCGAGCTGGTGGCGCTCCGCCTCGCCGAGCAGCGGCAGGTCGTCGAGGCGGCAGCCAGGGTCCGCCGCCATCGCCGCGAGCAGGTTGCGGAAGTGGCCCATGGCGCGGGCGATGGTTGCGCCGTCGAAGAGGTCGGTGTTGAAATCGAAGCTCACCAGCAGCTCGCGCCGCTTGTCGAGGATGTCGACCACCAGGTCGAACTTGGTGTAGTGGATCGGGGTCGGACGCACGTCGGCGGCGAGGCCGGGCAGCTCCGGCAGGGCCAGCGGCGGGTCGATGTTGAACACCGTCGAGTAGACCGGCGACCGGCTCGGGTCGTGGCGCAGTTGCAGGCGCTCGCGGAAGCCGTCGAAGCGATACTCCTGGTGATCGAACGCGGCCAGCAGCAGCTGCTTGACGTGGCCGAGCAGCCGGCCGACGGTGGGAGCGCCGGCGAGCCGGCTGCGCACCGGCAGGAGGTTGAGCAGCGGCCCCACCACGGTCTCGCTGCCGGCAAGCGTCCGGCCCGAGATGGGAAATGCCACCACCAGGTCGCCCTGGCCGGTCAGCCGCCGCAGCAGCGCGACGTAGGCGGCGTACAGCGTCATGAACAGGGTGGCGCCGTGGTCCCTGCCGAGCTGCCTGGCGCCCGCCAGGGGCTCGGGACCGATCGGCATGCTGCGGCGAGCGCCGGCGTAGGTCTTGACCGGCGGCCGCTGGCGGTCGGTGGGCAGCTCGAGGACCGGCACGCCGCCCGCGAGCTGCTCCTGCCAGTAGGCCGCGTGCGCCGCCATCTCCGGCCCTTCGCCCTGCTGCGCGAGTTGCCGCAGGTAGTCGCCCAGCTGCATGGCCGGCGCGAGCTCGACCGTGCCGCCGGCGAGGTCGGCGCGGTAGCAGGCCCACAGCTGCTCCATGATCAGCGCGAACGACCAGCCGTCGTTGACGATGTGGTGAGAGGCGACCACGAGGTGGTGCCGCTCGGGCGCCAGCCGCAACAGGTGGAAGCGGATCACCGGCCCGCTGGTGAGGGAGAAGGGCGTCCGGCCCTCGGCGGCCAGCCAGGCCAGCGCGCGGGCCTCGGGATCTGCCGCGCCGCCCGCGGCGCCGCCAGAGAGATCCACCAGCGGCACCCTGAGCTCGAGCCGCGGCACGGCGCTCTGCGCCGAGCCGTCGGCCCGGAAGCGCAGGCGCAGGGCCTCGTGGCGCCCCACCACCTGCCGCGCCGCGCGCTCCATGGCCTGGGGGTCCAGCGGCCCGCGCAGGTCCACGTAGCCGGACTCGATGCAGGCGCTCGCGGCGTCGTCGCCCAGCTGCGCCAGCGCCCAGAACAGCTTTTGTGCCGGCGCCAGGCCGAGCTCGACCGGCTGGGCGGCGTCGGCGGCTTGCCGCCTGCCCGCACCGGGAGGATCGGGCAGGAAGCCTCCTCCGCGCAGCTCGCGGACGCTGCTCTCCACCGCGCCGGCGACGTGGTCCAGGTCCTCTTCGGTGTGAGCGGTGCAGAGGAAGCCCGAGCGCCACTCCCAGATGAAAACCCCCTTCTCCATGAGGTGATAGAAGAAGAGGTCCAGGTGGGCCGGGAACGTGAAGCGGAAGAGCGAGGAGGTCTGCAGCAGCCGCAGCGGCACGGCTTCGCGCTCGAAGAAGGCGTTGAGCCGCGCCGCGAAGACGTCCGTGCGCTGGTTCAGCTGCTGCTGCAGCGCGGGCCCCCGGCGCTCGATCTCGCGCAGCACCGCCACGGCCGCCGCCATCGCCAGCGGGTGCTGGCTGAAGGTGCCGCCGGTGACCGTGACCGGAGAGTGCGGCGAGGAGCCGTCGCCGAAGCGCCAGGCGCCGCCGTCGATGACGTCCAGGTACTCGGCCTTGCCGGCGACGATGCCGATCGGCATGCCGCCGCCCACGACCTTGCCGTAGACCGCGAGGTCCGCCTCGAGCCCGAACCAGCCCTGGGCGCCCGCCGGATGCACCCGGAAGCCGGAGATGATCTCGTCGCAGACCAGGGCGGTGCCCGACTCCGCGGTCAGCTGCCGCAACCGGTGCAGGAACTCGCGCGGCCGCCGGTCGGGGCGGCGGCTCTGGATCGGTTCGACCAGGACCGCGGCGAGCTCCCTGCCATGCTCGGCGACGGCCTGAAGCGCGCCGGGGTCGCAGTAGTCGAGCACCAGCAGGTTGCGCTCCGGGATGTTGCGCGGCACGCCGAGGGCCACCGCCGCACCGTGGTGGTCGGCGGCAAAGGACTTGCCGGCGAGCGTGCCGTCGGAGTGGCCGTGGTAGGAATCCACGAAGATGGCGACCTTTTCCCGGCCGGTCGCCGCCCGCGCCAGCCGCAACGCCAGCATCACCGCCTCGGTGCCCGAGTTGCAGAAGCTGGCGCGCTGCTTGCCGGTGAGCCGGCAGACGAGCTCAGCCGCCTCCTCGGCGTCCTCGGCGCGCGGCCCCAGCTCGTAGCCGCGCTCGAGCTGCCGGCGCAGCGCCTCCTGGATGAAGGGCGGATGGTGCCCGAAGAGATGGACGCCGGCACCGAGCGTCACGTCGACGTACTCGTTGCCGTCCAGGTCCCACAGGCGGCCGCCCAAGGCGCGCTGCCGCACCAGCGGATAGAGCATCTCCTTCGTCGCCGTGCGGTAGCCGATGAAGGCGCGGCGGTCGGCAAGGATCGGCCGGGCGCGGTCGACGGCTTGCTTCGAGCGCGCCGTCCGGCACTCGTAGCGCGCGATGAGCTCCGCCAGGTGGGCGGCGCGGCGCGGGTCGGCTGGCTCGGCCGGGTGGTCGTGGGCGGCGGCCTGGCGAGCGGGCGCCATGGCCGCCGCCGGCTCCGCTGCCGGCGACTCCGCTGACGGCGACTCCGCTGACGGCGACTCCGCTGACGGCTCCACTGCGGCGGTCGACGCCGGCAGGGCGGCAGCGTGCGAGGCCGCCGTGCCGAGCGCCTGAAGCTGCTGGCCGACGAGCTGCGCGAAGGTCTCGGAGTAGATCCGCAGCTGCTGCGCCAGGAGGTCGCCCGTCCCTGGCGCCGCCTGCGGTCCGCGGGCCGCGGCCACGGCAGGGAACGCGCCCCCGTCCACGGGGGCCGCGGCGGGGCCGGCGGCGGGAGCGGCAGGGACAGCGGCCGCCGCTTCGCCGATCGCCGCCGGGGCCACCGGCGGCGCGGGCCCGGCCTGCGGGCCAAGGCGGGCGCGCAGGAAGCCGGCGAGGTCGCCCGCGGTGCCCAGGTCCTCGAACAGGCGGCGCAGGGTCAGCGGCACCCCGAATCGCGCTTCGAGTGCCTTGACGGCAGTGGTGAGGACGATGGAGTCTGCCCCCATTTCGAGGAAGCGCGCCTCGGGGTCCAGCTGCTCGGGGCCGATCTCCATCTGGCGGGCGACGATCGCGACGACCTCTTCCAGGATGCCGTCGGGCCGCTGCTCCTGCGACGCTGCGGGTCCTGCCGTCGTCGAAACCTGGGGCGGCGCGGTCTGCATGCTTGGGTCCTCTCTGCGCTCTGAGCCGGCGGCAGGCGGTGCGGGCGCGGCGAACCAATGCCGTTCGCGCCGGAAGGGATGGTTGGGCAGTCCCACGAAACGTGCGCCCCCGGAGTCGAGGGCCCCCCAGTCGATCGGCCGGCCGGCACAGTACAGGGCGCCGATCGCCCCCAGCACCGATGTGTCGTCGTCCCGGTCGCGGCTCAGGGTGGCGATCGCCTGCCCCTTGCGGCCGAGGCGCTCGAAGGTCTCGGCGATCGGCAGCGTGAGGGTGGGGTGCGGGCTGAGCTCGAGGAACAGGTCGTGGCCGGCGGCGATGAGCCGCTCGGCAGCCGCCAGGAAAAGGACCGGCTGCCGCAGGTTGCGCCACCAGTACTCGGCGTCGAGGCGCGGCGCCTCCGCTTCCACGCCGGCAACCGTCGAATGGAAGGGGACGGCAGGCTGACGCGGCGCGAGCTCGAGGCCCGTGAGCATCGCGGCGCGGTAGGGCTCCATCCGCGGGCCGTGCCCCGCGACGTCGATCTTCATCCGGCGGCAGAAGAGGCCGCGGCCGAGGAGCTCCCTCACCACCTCCTCGATCGCCGCCGTCTCCCCGCTCAGGACGGTGGAGCGGGCGCTGTTGCTGACCGCCACCGTCACCCGCTGCCCGTAGGCGGCGATGGCCTCCTGCGCCTCGGCGACCCCCAGCTCCACCAGCGCCATCGCGCCATTGCCCACCGCGCCCTTCAGCACCTGGCTGCGCCGGCAGAGCACCCGCACCGCGTCGGGCAGCGACAGGGCGCCGCTGACCTGGGCGGCGGTGACCTCGCCCATGCTGTGGCCGACGACGGCGTCGGGCACCACGCCGCGCGCGCGCAGCAGCTCGGCGAGGGCGACCTGGATGCAGAAGACGAGAGGTTGGACGATCTCGACGTCGGGCTTCGACGGGTCGGCGACGCCTTCGGCCAGCACCCGCAGCACCGACCAGCCGAGCTCCGCGCCGACCAGCTCGTCGCAGCGCTCGAGGGCGGCGCGGAAGCTGGGCTCGGCGGCGAGCAGCCGGCACGCCATCCCCGACCACAGAGGCCCCTGGCCGGGGAAGACGAAGACGAGCCTGGGCGGCTGGCCGGCCACGCGCTGCCCTGCGGTCATCCCGGGGCGGGCCTCGCCGGCGCCGAACGCCTCCAGGTGCGCGGCCGCCTCGCCGGCGCTGCGCACCGCCAGGCTGAGGCGGAAGGGATGATGCGAGCGGCGCCGGGCGGCGCTCCAGCAGACGTCGCGCAGCAATCGCCCGGGCGCGGGCGCGCGCAGCCAGGCGGCGACCCCGAGCGCGTGATCGCGCAGCGCCTCCCGGCTGCGCGCCGACAGCGGCAGCAGCCGGCAGCGCTCCTCGCCGGCGGCGCTCGCCGCCTCGTCGCCGGCGGCCGCCGGCGGCGGCGCCTCCTGCAGCACGACGTGGGCGTTGGTGCCGCTGAAACCGAAGGAGCTGACGCCGGCGATGCGCGGCAGCCCGTCTGCCGGCCAGTCGCCGAGCTCGCGCTGCACGCGCACCGGCAGCTCGGCGAACGGGATGTGCGGGCTCGGCGGGTCGCAATGCAGGCTGGGCGGCAGCTGCCGATGTTGCAGCGCCAGCACCACCTTGATCACCCCGGCGATGCCGGCGGCGGCCTCGAGGTGGCCGATGTTGGTCTTCACCGAGCCGATCGCGAGCGCCCGTCCACCCTCGCGCCCGCCGGCCACCGTGCCCAGGGCCTGGACCTCGACCGGGTCGCCCAGCGGCGTACCGGTGCCGTGCGCCTCGACGTAGCTCACCTCCGCCGCGGCGACGCCGCCGTCCGCCAAGGCGCTACGGATCACTCGCTGCTGCGCCAGGCCGTTGGGTGCGGTCAAGCCGTTGCTCCTGCCGTCTTGGTTGACCGCGGAGCCGCGCACCAGGGCCAGGATCGGATCGCCGGCGGCGAGCGCGTCGGAGAGGCGCTTGAGCACGACGAAGCCCGCGCCTTCGCCGCGCACCGTGCCGGAGGCGGCGGCGGAGAAGGCGCGGCAGCGCCCGTCGCGCGAGATGCCGCCCACCTGGCAGGTGTAGATCGAGCCCTCCGGAGCGACGATCAGGTTGACGCCGCCGGCGAGCGCCAGGTCGCACTCCCCGCGGCGCAAGC
>DATKFK010000755.1:0-6284 GCA_035544375.1 Thermoanaerobaculia bacterium | reverse complement strand
TACGCGTTGCAGGTGTCACGCAACCATCTCTTCGCCGACAACCTGATCAGCGTCGAGAACCGCGCCAGGCCGAAGGCCACCCTGGGCCTGCGCGGCGAGGGGACCTTCTTCTGGCGGGTCGCCGCCTTCAGCCGCGAAGGCTACGAGGGCCCGTGGAGCCGGCCGCGCAAGTTCCGGGTCGCCTCCGCCAAGAGCGGCGGCGACCGCCCCGACGCGCCGCCCGAGCTGGACCTCGTGGACGTCAAATCCTACGGTAGTATCTTCATCGTCGCCGGGCGGTGCTCCCCCGGTTCCCGGCTCGACATCAATGGCGAGCAGGCCGCCGTCGGCGTCGACGGCTCGTTCAAGAAGACCGTGCAGTTCAACAAGGAAGGGTACAGCTACATCGAGATCCGGGCGCGCGACAGGTGGGGGAGCGAGACCGTGCGCCGCCGCAGAGTCCTGGTGGAAAGTCCCTAAAGGTACCCGCACTCCGCCGCCTTCCGGGCGCCGGAGCTAACCAGAGGAAACAGACAGGCTGATGCCCTTCGCATCCTTATTGCGTTACTTTTCCAAGGACCTCGCCATCGACCTCGGCACGGCGAACACCCTGGTCTTCGCCATGAACCAGGGAATCGTGGTGCGCGAGCCCTCGGTGGTGGTCATCAACAAGCTCACCAACCGCATCGAGGCCGTCGGCATCGAGGCCAAGGAGATGCTGGGCCGGACTCCCGGCAACATCGAGTCGATCCGCCCGATGAAGGACGGCGTCATCGCCGACTTCGAGGTCACGGAGCGGATGTTGGAATACTTCATCAAGAAGGCCCACGGCCGCAAGATGTACGTCCATCCGCGGATCGTCATCGGCGTCCCGTCCGAGATCACCCAGGTCGAGAAGCGCGCGGTGCGCGACTCGGCGATGCGCGCCGGCGCCTCCGAGGTGTTCCTGGTCGAGCAGGCGATGATGGCGGCGATCGGCGCCGGCCTGCCGATCACCGAGCCGTCGGGCAACATGATCGTCGACATCGGCGGCGGCACGACCGACGTCGCCGTGATCTCGCTCGCCGGCACCGTCTACAGCCGCTCGGTGCGCATCGCCGGCAACGAGATGGACGTCGCCATCATCCAGTACCTCAAGCGCAAGTACAACCTGCTGATCGGCGAGCGGACGGCCGAGATCATCAAGATCGAGCTCGGCTCCGCCTATCCGCTCAAGGAAGAGATCAAGCTCGACATCAAGGGACGGGATCTCGTCGAGGGGGTGCCCAAGACGCTGTCGATCTCGGACGAGGAGATCCGCGAGGCGCTGGCCGAGACGGTCGCCACGATCGTCGAGGCGGTGCGCATGGCGCTCGAGCGCACACCGCCCGAGCTGTCGGCCGACATCATGGACAAGGGCATCGTGCTGTCGGGGGGCGGCGCCCTGCTGCGCAACCTCGACCAGCGGCTGCGCGACGAGACCGGGCTGCCGGTGGTGCTGGCCGAGGACCCGCTGGCCTCGGTGGTGCTAGGCACCGGCCGGGTGCTCTCGGACATCGACCTGCTGCGCAAGGTCTCGATCCGGTAGGCCGCTGGACTGCCAGGGACCGTGGACGAACGCCGTACCGGCTATCTGCTGACCGTCCTGCTGCTCGGGCAGCTGGTGCTGGTGGCGATCGAAGGGGCCCGCAGCACCCGCTCCCACACCTACGCCGAGGTGCTCGGCCTGCGCATCCTGGGGCCGGCGGCGCGCCTGGTGAGCATCGCCGGCGGCGGGGCCGCCGAGGTCGGACACAAGGTCCGGCTGCAAGGACAGCTGCTCGACGAGAACCGCCGGCTGCACCGCGAGGTCGAGGAGCTGCGGCTGCGGCTGCTGCGGCTGGGCGACATCGAGCAGGAGCTTGCCCGCCTGGGCGACGCCGTCCGCTACAGCGCGCCGCTGCTCGGCGAGATCCGTGCCGTCGACGTGGTCTACGCCGACCACGCCTCGTGGCTGCGCTCGCTCGTGCTCTACACCGGTTCCCGGGCGGCGGCGGTCAACCAGCCGGTGCTGTCGCCTGCCGGCCTGGTCGGGCGGGTGGTGGTGGTGGCCGGCCCTTACGCCAAGGTGCAGCTGGTCACCGACCGCGCCGCCTCGGTGGGCGGCATGATCCTGCGCACCCGCCGCCAGGGGGTGGTGCGCGGCAGCGGCCAGGAAGGGGGCGGGCTGTCCCTCGATTACGTGTCGCTGGCGGCCGACGTGCGGCCCGGCGACAGCGTGCTCACCGCCGGCATCGACGGCGTCTACCCGCGAGGCATTCCGGTGGGCACGGTGGTGGCGGTCGAGGCCGGCGGCCAGCTCTTTCACAAGATCCGCCTGGCGCCGGCGGTGGACCTTGGCGCGCTGGACCAGGTCTACCTGCTCGAGCATGCCGCGCCGCCCCAGGAGCTGGTGAAGGCCATCCCGCATGCGCGCCGCTAAGCTGCTGGCAGGCCTCGCCGCCGCGGTCCTGCTGCACCTGGCCGGGACGCGGCTCTGGCCGTCGTTCCCGCAGCATGTGGACGTCTTCCTGGTGGTCGTGGCGCTGTCGGCGCTCGAAGGGAGCTCGCTGCCGGCGCTGCTCTTCGGCTTGCTGGCGGGGCTGGTGCAGGATACTCTCACCAGTGGTCCTTTCGGCCTGTTCGGGTTTGCCGACACCGCGGTAGCCTATGGCATGGCGCGGCTGGCGCAGCGCCTGGTGATCCAGCGGGCCACGGGAGTGTTCGCGGTGGTAAGCTTCGCGTCCTTGTTGCAGCAGGTGATCCTCGCCGCGCTCGCCTTCCTGCTGCTCCCCAACCCTTCGCTGCCCGATCCGCTGGGGATGCTGGGGCAGGCGCTCGCCAAGGCGGTCGCCTGCGGCAGCCTCGGCATGCTGGTCTATGGGCTGGCCGGGAGGTTCCGCCTCGCCATCGAGGCGCGCCGGCGCGGGCGCATGGGCCGGCTGCGCCTGGGGTGAATCGTCATGCAGGTAGTGCGTGAGCATCGCGAAGACCTGATCGGGCGCGTGCGCCTGCTCGCCGGCACGGTGACCGGCCTCCTGGTGCTGATCGCTTCCGGGTTCTGGTTCGTGCAGATCGCCCAGGGCGACTACTACCGCGAGCTGGCCGAGAACAACCGGCTGCGCAAGCTGCCGATCATCGCTCCGCGCGGCCTCATCTTCGACCGCTACGGCCGGTTGCTGGTCGAGAACCTCCCGAGCTACAACCTGATGATCGACCGCAGCCGCTCGGTCAACCGCGAGCGCAGCCTGGCGTTTGCCGCCGCGGTGCTGGGCCGCCCGGTGGGCGACCTCCATGACTTGCTGGAGCGCTACCGGGTGGTGCCGGTGTTCAAGCCGGTGCTGCTGGCGGAGAACATGAGCCTGGCCGAGGTGGCGCGCTTCGGGGTCGAGGCGCTCGAGTACCCGGAGTTCGAGGTCGAGGTGCAGCAGACGCGCCTGTACCGGCACCGCGAGCAGACGGCGCACGTCATCGGCTACATCGGCGAGGCGACGCCGGACGAGATCGAGCGTTCCGCCGGGGCGGTGGCCCCCGGCGACGTCACCGGCAAGAAAGGCATCGAGAAGCGCTACGACCCCGTGCTGCGCGGCAAGGACGGCGAGCGGGTGGTGGTGGTGGATAGCCGCGGCGAGCTGCTGCGCGAGTACGGCCGCGTGCCCTCCCAGCCGGGCAAGGACCTCACCCTGACGCTCGACCTCGAGCTGCAGCAGGAGGCGGCGAGCTGGCTCGACGGGCCGGAGAAAGTGGGCGCCATCATCGTCATGGACCCGCGCAACGGCGAGGTGCTGGCGCTGGTCTCGTCGCCGTCGTTCAACGCCAACCTGTTCACCCACCGGCTGCAGGAGGATGACTGGCAGGCGCTGCTCGACGCGCCCAACAACCCGCTGCAGAACCGGGCGATGCAGAACGCCTACTCGCCGGGGTCGACGTTCAAGATGGTGATGGCCACGGCCGGCCTCTCCGAGCACCTGATCGACGAGAACTTCCGCGTCAGCTGCTCCGGCTCGACGGTGATCTACAACCACAGCTTCCGCTGCTGGCGCAAGGAAGGGCACGGGTCGGTGAGCGTGCGGCAGGCCCTGACGCGCTCCTGCGACGTCTTCTTCTACCACCTCGGCGAGCGCCTGGGCATCGAGCGCATCGCCCGCTACGCCCGCCTGTTCGGCCTGGGCGCCCCCACCGGCATCGACATCCCCGGCGAGAAGGAGGGGCTGGTCCCCGACAATACCTGGAGCCTCAAGACGCGCCACCAGCGCTGGTACGCCGGCGAGACCATCTCGGTGGCCATCGGCCAGGGGCCGATGCTGCTGACGCCGCTGCAAATGGCGGCGATGACCGCGGTGGTGGCCAACGGCGGCTACCGGGTGACGCCCCACATCGTCGGCAACCTGCCCTATCCGCCGCCGCGGGCGGCCGGCCTCGATCCGCATGCGCTGGCGATCGTGCGCCAGGGCCTGTGGGGCGTGGTCAACGACCCCAGCGGCACCGCCTACACCGCCGTCCACCTGCCAGGCTTCGACATCGCCGGCAAGACCGGCAGCGTGCAGGTCATCGCCCAGAAGGTGCGCACCAAGGCGGAGACGCTGCCCTTCAAGTACCGTGACCACGGCTGGTTCACCTCGTTCGCTCCGGAGAGCGATCCGCGGCTGGTGGTCTCGGTGTTCTGCGAGCATGGCGGCTCGGGCCACAACGCGGCGCCGATCGCCAAGGCCCTGTATCTCAAGTACCTGACTATCGAGGCAAATAATTCGAGCCATGCCGTCGCTCGCTGAAGAAAAACCGGCGCTGCGACACCTGTCGTCGATCGACGGCGGCCTGGTGATCGCGGTGCTGCTGCTGTCGGCCATCGGCCTGGCGACCGTCCACAGCGCGAGCTCCGAGATGACGGTCGACTACCTGCCGCGCCAGGCGCTGTGGTTCGGCATCGGCGTGCTGCTGCTGATGGCCGCCATGAGCATCGACTACCACGTGCTGCTCGACTTCTCGATCGTGCTCTACGGTTTCAGCCTGGTGCTGCTGGTGCTGGTGCTGGTCGCCGGCATCGCTCACGGCGGCGCCGCCCACTGGGCCCGCATCGGCCCCTGGCAGTTCCAGCCCTCGGAGTTCGCCAAGCTGGCCACCATCCTCGTCCTCGCCCGCTACCTGTCCGGCCTGAACCGGCGGGTGCTCGATTTGCAGCAGATCCTGGTCGCCGTGGCCATCGTCGTGGTGCCGATGGTGCTGGTGCTGGTGGAGCCGGACCTGGGCAGCTCGATGATGTTCGCGCCGATCCTGCTCGGCATGCTGCTGGTGGCGGGGGTGCGCTGGCGCCTCTTGCTGATCGCGGCGGTGGCCGCCGTGGTGCTGGCGGCCGGGATGTGGTCGTTCGGCATGAAGAGCTACCAGCGGCAGCGGGTGCTCACGTTCCTCTCCCCCGAGACCGATCCGCTGGGCGCGGGCTACCAGGTGCGCCAGAGCAAGATCGCCGTCGGCTCGGGCGAGATGACGGGCAAGGGCTACATGCAGGGCACGCAGAGCCAGCTGCGCTTCCTGCCGGTGCGGCACACCGACTTCATCCTCTCGGTGCTCGCCGAGGAGTGGGGCTTCCTCGGCGTCTTGACAGTGCTCGGGCTCTACGCGCTGTACGTCGCCAGCGCCGCCCGCATCGCCATGCGCGCGCGCGACCGCGCCGGCATCCTGCTGGTGACCGGCCTGCTCTCGGTGCTGTGCTTCCACGTCCTCTACAACTCGTCGATGGTGGTGGGCTTCGTGCCGATCACCGGCATCCCGCTGCCGTTCCTGTCGTACGGCGGCTCGTTCACCCTGGTCAACTTCGTCGGCACGGGCACGATGCTGGGCGTCGACCTGCGCCGCTACGTAAACCGCTAATGCTCTACGGCCGTGCACGACGGGTCGCTGGCCCTTGAACCCGGATCCACCATGACCGAGAAGATGCTCATCGAAAGCGATCCACACCAGACCCGCATCGCGGTGCTGGAGGACGACCGCTTGACCGAGATCTTCGTCGAGCGGCGCCGGCACCGCGGCATGGTGGGCAACGTCTACAAGGGCCGCGTGACACGGGTGCTGCCCGGCATGCAGGCTGCCTTCGTCGACGTCGGTCTCGAGCGCGACGCCTTTCTCTACGTCAGCGACGTCGCCGCCGACGTCGAGGCCATGGAGGACCAGGAGCTGGGGGAGACCGCAGGCGACGAGCCGGCGGCGCGCGGGGCGGCCGGCGGCGCCGGGACCGGCGGCACCGTCGCCGCGGCCGCTGCTGCCGCCGCGGCCGAGGAGCGGCAGGAGACCGACGGCACGGCGCCTGCGGC
>DATKFK010000754.1:0-3452 GCA_035544375.1 Thermoanaerobaculia bacterium | reverse complement strand
CGGCCCGCCCGTCCGCGGCACCAGGTAGGCCACCAGCCGGCGGTCGGCCGCCTCGCCCCGCGCCATCACCACCGCCTGGCTCACCGCCGGATGGCGCAGCAACGCGGCCTCGACCTCCCCCACCTCGATGCGGAAGCCATGCACCTTGACCTGGTGATCGATGCGGCCCAGGAACTCGAGGTCGGCGTCCGGCCGCCGGCGCACCAGGTCGCCGGTGCGGTAGAGGCGCGCACCCGCGGGCGGCGATCCGGGGTCGCCGGCCGCCGCGCCGAAGCGGTCCGGCACGAAGCGTTCGGCCGTCAGCTCCGGCCGGCCCCAGTAACCCCGCGCCACGCCGGCGCCGCCGATCAGCAGCTCGCCGGCGACCCCCACCCCCACCGGCTCCCCGCTCCGGTCGACGACGTAGAGCCGGGTGTTGGCGATCGGCGCGCCAAGACCCACCGCGCCGCCGGCGCCGGCCGCTCCGGGCGCCGTCTCTCCCGGCGCCGGCCGGGCGGTCGACCAGACCGCCGTCTCGGTCGGACCGTAGACGTTCCACAGCTCGACGCCGCGCGCCGCGAGCGCCGACGCCAGCTGCCGTGGCAGCGCCTCGCCGCCGCACAGTCCCTTGAACCGCGCCGCCGGCGCGTCCCGCACCCGCTCGTCCGTGCCCGGCGCCCGCCAGCCCGCATCCAGCAGCAGGCGCCAGGTCGCCGGCGTGGCCTGCATGGCGGTGACGCCGGCGGCCTGGAGCCGCGCCGCCAGCCGCCTGCCGTCGGTGCCCTCCTCGCTCCCCACCACCTCCACCCGGCCCCCCACCGCCAGGGGCAGGTAGATCTCGAGCCCTGCGATGTCGAAGGCCAGCGTGGTCAGCGCCGGCACCACGTCGCCGGCACCCAGGCCCGGCCGGTCGGCCATGGCATACAGGAAATTCACCACCGCCCGGTGCGGCAGTCCCACCCCCTTGGGGCGCCCCGTCGAACCCGAGGTGTACAGGACGTAGGCGAGGCTCTCCGGGCCCCCGCCGCCGGCCCGGCCGCGCATCGCCGCTCCGTGCTCGGCCGCGATCCGCTGCCGATCCCGATCGCGGTCCAGGCAGAGGAGCGCCGGTCCTGAACCGGCCGCAGCCGCCGCGTCGGCGGCGCCGCTCCTCCCCACCCCCAGCAGATCCAGCCATCGCTCCTCGGTCACCAGCACCGCCGGCGCGCTGTCGCCCAGCACCAGCGCCAGCCGCGGCGCCGGATGGGTCGGATCGAGCGGCACGTAGGCGCCGCCGGCTTTCAGGATGGCGAGGAGGGCCGTCACCATTTCCGGCGACCGGTCGACGCACAGGCCGACCCGCACCTCCGGCCCGACGCCCAGCCGCCGCAGCGTGCGCGCCAGGCGGTTCGCCCGCGCCTCGAGCTCGCCGTAGCTCAACACCACGCCCTGCCCCGCCACCGCCGCGGCGTCCGGCCGCAGCGCCGCCTGCCGCTCGAAGAGCTGCTCCACCCGCACCGCCACGGCCCCCGTCGCCGGTCGCGGCACTCGGTCCTGGTCGGCCGCGGCTCCGAGAAGCAACGAGTGTCGCGATTGGCGACCATCGGAGCCGCGACCGCCTGTCGCCAGTCGCGGCACTCGTTGCTCGTCGTTCCACTCCACCAGCAGCTGCTGGCGCTCGGCGGCGCTCAGCAGCGGCAGGCTCTCGACGGCGTGCTGCATGATGTTCGTCCCGCCGCCATCGCCGCCGCCGTCCCCGTCGGCGCCGCCGGCGCCATCGCCCTCGCGGCCGGCCGCGGCGAGCGCGGCGAGCAGCGTCCCATACTGCCGCGCCAGCCGCTTGACGGTCGCGGCGTCGAAGAGGTCGCTGCTGTACTCGAAGGACAGCGCCAGGCCCTGCGCCGACTCGACCCCGTCCAGTGTGAGATCGAACTTGGCGGTCGTGGCCTCGAGCTCGCACAGCTCCATGGCCAGGCCCGGCGATCGCCGCGCCGGCGCGCCGGCCACCCTCGGTTCCGCCGTGGCCAGGTTCTGCAGCACCAGCAGGACCTGGAAGAGCGGCGCCCGGCTGAGGTCGCGCTCGGGGGCGAGCTCGAGCACCAGCTTCTCGAAAGGCAGGTCCTGGTGGGCGTAGGCTGCCAGGCTCACCTGCCGCACCTGCGCCAGCAGCTCGCCGAACCGCGGCCGGCCGGAGAGGTCGGCGCGCAGCGCCAGGACGTTGATGAAGCAGCCGATCAGCCCCTCGATCTCCAGCCGCTCGCGGTTGGCGATCGGCGCGCCGACGACCAGGTCCTGCTGTCCCGTCGAGCGCGCCAGCAGCACGTCGAGCGCCGCGAGCAGCACCATGAACAGCGTGGCGCCGCTCTGCCGCGCGCCGCGCCGCAGGTCCGCCGCCGGCCCGGGAGGCACCAGCAGCGGGATGCGCGCCCCGCGGAAGCTCTGCACCGCCGGCCGCGGCCGGTCCGCCGGCAGGTCCAGGTGGCGCGGCGCCCCGGCCAGCGCCTGCCGCCAGTAGGCGAGCTGCGTCACCATCGCTTCGCCCGCCAGCCAGCCGCGCTGCCAGCGCGCGTAGTCGTAGTACTGGATCGGCAGCCCGGGCAGCGGCGAAGGCTCGCCCGCGGCGAGCGCCGGGTAGAGCGCCGCCAGCTCGCGCAGGAAGACCGCCACCGACCAGCCGTCGCCGACGATGTGGTGGAGGGCCAGGACCAGCAGGTGCTCCGCAGCCGAAAGGCGCAGCAGCACCGCGCGCACCAGCGGCCCGGATTCGAGATCGAAGGGCAGCCGGCCGAGCTCGCCGGCGAGGCGGAGGCCCGCCGCCGCCGCCGCCGCGCCCAGGGGCGCCAGCTCGACGACCGGCAGCGCCAGGGCAAGCCGGGGCGCCACCCTGGGCGACGGCCGGCCCGCGGCAACCAGGAAGCTCGACCGCAGCACCTGGTGGCGGCGCACGATCTCGTCGAGGCTCATGCGCAGCGCGCCGAGGTCGAGCCGGCCGCGCAGGCGCAGGGCGCCGGGCAGGTTGTAGGCGGCGCTGTTCGGCGCCAGCTGCGCCAGGAACCAGATGCGCTCCTGCGCGTACGAGAGGACGGGCTCCCGTCCGCCGGCCGCCGGCGCCGCGGCCACGGCGACCCCGGCGGCGCCGAGCATCGCGCCGACCTCGCGCGCCATCGCCGCGAGAGTCGGCAGCTCGAACACGCGCCGCACCGGCAGCGCCACGCCGAAGGTGCGGCGCACCCGCGCCACCAGCCGGGTGGCCAGCAGCGAGTGGCCGCCGAGGGCGAAGAAGTCGTCGCCCGCGGCCACCCGTTCGATCCCCAGCAGCTCGATCCACAGGTCCGCAAGCAGCGTCTCGACCGCCGTCTGGGGCACCGCGACGCCAGCCGTGCCGGCGCCGTCCGCGCCGGCCGCAGCCAGGCCGCCCGCGGCCTCCGGGCCGCCCGGGCCGCCGCGCCGCCGCGGGGCCTCCGGCAGCGCCCGGCGGTCGAGCTTGCCGCTCG
>DATKFK010000753.1:0-3311 GCA_035544375.1 Thermoanaerobaculia bacterium | reverse complement strand
GAGTGAGCGATAGTGAATCGCTGTGATTCCAAGGGGTTGTTAACGAATCTGCAGATGAGCACGCAGCTGGGGGTGTCTGCGACGGCCGTGAGGGCCCACGAGGAGCTGTTCGCCTATTGGGCGGGCCTGCGGCGGCGAGGCCGTGCGCTGCCGGCGCGCGACGACCTCGATCCGGTCCAAATGAAGCGGCTGTTGCCGACCGTCAGCCTCACCCAGGTGCTGCGTGATCCGCTCGACTACCGGCTGCGCCTCGCCGGCACCGGCCTCTGGGGCGTCTACGGCGGCGAGAACACCGGCAAGAGGCTCACCGACGTCTACAACAGCGCCGCCGCCGACTACTGGCGCGGCGAGCTCGACCAAGTGGTCGCCGAGCGCCGTCCGCGCGCCGGCCACCACAGCATGGCCTGGCGCGGCGCTTCGCACATGACGCTGCTGTGGCTGCGGCTGCCGCTGGCCAGCAACGGCGCCGACGTCGACGTGATCCTGGGCTACGACGCCGTGCTCGCCCCGCGCGGCGAGATGTTCAGCGGCATCCGGGCCGCCTAAGCTCCCGCCGGGCGCACCCCCTCGGCGCCGGCCAGCCGCCGGCATTCGGCCTTGAAGTCGTAGGGCAGCTCGCCCTGGTCGGCGCAATCCGGCCACTTGCCGGACCGCACCCAGTAGTCGCACAGGCCAAGCTTGGCGCAGAGCCTGACGAAACGGGCGTCTTGCATCATGTCGCGGTTCGCCACGGGCATGAACAGCAGACCGGGAGACCAGCCGCCGGCCGGCGGTGGCCCGCCCACCTCGAACATGTGCGCGAACGAAGCCTCCTGCACCGCCTCGAAAACCTCGTCCAGCAGGCCGAGCTGGACAGCGAGAAACAGCGAGTCGAGCCGCACGGTTCCGGTGCGCGAGATCTGGTTGCGCAGCCCCCGCCGCACCTGGTCCTGGGTCTCTGGATCGCCATCGCGCTTGGCTCGTCCGGACCGGAGGGCCCAGTAAAGGTCCGGACTCTCGATCCCCGCCACCTCGGCGCGCTTCGCCAGCGTCTCGAAGCGGGCCCAGTCATCGGTCCAGGCAGCCAGGTTCAGAGGCATGACCGTCAGTCCAAGGTCGCGCGGCCAGCGCGCCCGGAAGGTCTCGAACAGCCGCTGAGACTCCTCGTAGAGGCCGGCGGCGCCGGTCTGCAGGGCGAGGGGATAGGCCAGGCCACGACTGAGCGGATTCAACTCCATCGCCTGCCGGGCGAGGGCGAGCGATTCACGGTGCCTGCCGACGACGAAGTAGTGCGCGCCCGCGCTCGCGATCATCGACACATTGCTTGGCGAGGCCGCCAGCGCCTTCTCGAGGAATTCCCCCCGCTTCAGGTAGCCGGCCGGCGGCTCCAGCAGGGCAAGCGCGGCGTAGGCGACGCTACCGCGGCTGCTGTCGAGGCCGAGTGCGGTGCTGGCGGCGTCGATCACGCCTGCGCGTACCGAAGCGTAGTTCTGTCCAGCCTGCCCGTAGCTGATCAGATACGCGCGGGCGATGGCCAAGCCCGCCCACGCCATGGCGAAGTCCGGGGCCAGCGCCACCGCCTGCTCGTAGAGCGGGACCGCAGTGCGCGGGTCGTCCGAATCCGCGCGCCGCGCCTGCTCCAGGGTGAACACGTGCGCCCGCGCCCGCAGGTAGAGATCGTGGGCTTTTGGGTCGATCAACTGCGGCTGCGCCTGCGGGGCGAAGGCCGTCTTGAGGGCGGCCGCCACCGCGTTGGCAATCTCGTCCTGAAGCTCGAATATGTCGGTGAGCTCGCGGTCGAACCGGTCGGACCACAGCGTCGTCGCCCGCGCGCACTCGATGAGCTGCGCCGAGATTCGCACGCGCGCGCCGCTGCGGCGCACGGAGCCGTCCAGCACGTGGCTGGCGCCGAGTTGTGCGCCCACGTTCGCCGCCGCCTTATCCGCGCCCCGGAACTGGAAGCTCGACGCCCGTCCGATTACCTTCAGGTCGGCGCCTTTCGCCACGGTCTCCTGGATCTCTTCCGAGATGCCGTCCGAGAAGTAGGCCATCTCAGGATCGCCGGAGATATTGTCGAACGCGAGCACGGCGAGCAGCGGCTCGGCAGGGGCTGGTTTTGGCGCGGCAGGCGCAGAATCCGGCGCCGCTGACCGCGCCGCATCGCCGCCAACCAGCTCGGCGATGCTGGCGGTGACCTTGCGCCAGTTCACGTGCTCTGCCTCGCCGGTCCAACCTGACAGGTCGGCGCACTGCACCTGATCGAACGGCATCGGCAGCCGCGTCCGGTCGATGACCAGTTGCACGAGCTTGCGGTCCTCGCGCGCCCGGTTGGCTTCCGAGAGCACCCATTCGGACCTGGCGGCGTCGGCCGACCAGATCACCAGCGCCGCCTTGGCCGCGGTCAGCTGTTCCTCGATCGCGTGGGTGAACCCGCGGTGCACCGCAAGGTCATCGTCCAGCCAGACGCTGAAGCCGGCCGCGCGCAACGCGGCCGCCGCGGCCTGCGCCTGCCGCGAGGTGGTGTGAGCGTAGGAAATGAAGACGTCGGCCATGTGCGGCCACCCCCAGGCCGACACCAAGAACCCTACCGACCCTGTTCTGCCTGGAGCAAGAAAAAGCTCAGGCGGCCTCAGCCTCGCGCGCGGCGTCGCGGCGGATGCGTTCGTTCATCGAGAAGAGGCCGTTGGAGCGCTGCGCGGAGATCGCCCCGGTGAGGCCCAGCTTATCGAACGCCGCCTTGGCGTCGAAGCCGAGGATCTCGGCCGGCGCGCGGCCGGAGTAGAGCCGCAGCAGGATGGCGATCAGTCCGCGCACGATGTGAGCGTCGGAATCGCCGCGGAACTTCAGCGTCCCGTCGCCCCGCGGCTCGGTGACCAGCCACACCTGGCTGGCGCAGCCGCGCACCTTGTTGGCCTCGGTCCGCTCGTCCGCTGTCAGCGGCTCGAGCCCACGGCCAAGGTCGATCACATGGCGGTAGCGCTGTTCCCAGTCGCCGAGCAGTTCGAACTCGGCGGCCAGATCCTCCAGCGCCGCATCGATGCTCAAGACGGTTGGCTCCTGTTGCGGTACAGTCGCCGGATGTAGGCCGCCAGCGTCCACGCCGCAACGCGCGTCAGGCCGCGGGCAGCACCACCTCGGCCCGCAGCCCCTTGCCGGGTTCGCTGACCAGCCGCAGCCCGCCGCCCATCGCCTCGCACAGCAGGGCCACGATCGGCAGGCCAAGCCCGGCGCCTTCGGTCGAGCGGGTCAGCGCGTTCTGCCCCTGCTCGAACGGCCTCATCAGCCGCGGCAATTCCGCCGGATCGACGCCCTCGCCGTCATCCTCGATCAAG
>DATKFK010000752.1:0-7147 GCA_035544375.1 Thermoanaerobaculia bacterium | reverse complement strand
TCGGCATCATCGATACCGGCATCGACTACCAGCACCCGATGTTCGGCGGCAGCGGCCTGCTCGCCGACTACAAGGCCAACGACCGGGTCACCATCCATCCCGGCCTGTTCCCGACCGCGAAGGTCGTCGGCGGCTACGACTTCGCCGGCGACGCCTACGACGGCAGCAACACGCCGATGCCCGATCCGAACCCGATGGACTGCCTCGCCCACGGCTCGCACGTCGCCGGCACCGCTGCCGGCTTCGGCGTCAACAGCGACGGCACCACCTACACCGGGCCCTACGGGCCGTCGACGCCGTTCAGCTCGCTGCGCATCGGTCCCGGCGTGGCGCCCAACGCGCTGCTGTACGCCATCCGCATCTTCGGCTGCGGCGGCTCGACCGGGTTGACCCCGCAGGGCATCGAGTTCGCGGTCGATCCCGACGGCGACGGCGACTTCTCCGACCATCTGGACGTCATCAACATGTCGCTGGGAGCGCCTTATGGCGGCCTCTCCGACACCTCGGCCCAGGCAGCCGACGCCGCTGCCCTGGTTGGCGTGGGCGTGGTTTCCGCGCAGGGCAACAGCGGCGACACCTACTTCATCGGCGGCAGCCCGGGCTCGGCCGAACGCGGGATCGCCGCGGCGGCCAGCGTCGATTCCGGCATCCCGGGCGCCGTGCTCCAGGTCAACGCGCCGGCCTCGGTCGCCGGTCCCTATCCGGCCGCCGCCGCCGGCTTCGGCGGCTCGACGCCGCCTCCCGGCGGCCAGACCGGCAGCCTGGTCGAGGTCGCCTCGGCCACCGGCACCGCCGCCCAGGGCTGCGATCCCAACTACACCAATGCCGGCGCGATCAACGGCAGCATCGCGCTGATCATGCGCGGCACGTGCTCCTTCCAGAAGAAGGTCGCCAACGCCCAGGCCGCCGGCGCCATCGGCGCCGTCGTCTTCAACAATGTCCCCGGGGACCCGACGCTGGTCACCATGGCCGGCGATCCCACCCAGCCGGCGATCACCATCCCGTCGGTGTTCATCTCCGACGACAACGGCACGCTCCTCGCCGGCACCACCGGGGTCAACGCCACGCTGGCCTCGGCCAGCGCCGCCGACACCCTGGCGTCGTTCAGCTCGCGCGGACCCGTCGGCGGCGGCTCCTTCCCGATCATGCTGAAGCCCGACGTCGCCGCGCCCGGCGTGTCGATCCCATCGACCCAGTCGGGCATCGTGTGCACGTCTGCCAGCCAGGGCTGCATCACTCCGGACCCCACGGGCTTCATCCCCGGCGGCCAGGTGCTGGTCCTGTCGGGCACCTCGATGGCGACACCGCACACCGCCGGCACCATGGCCCTGCTGCGGCAGCTCCACCCCGACTGGTCGGTCGAGGAGATCAAGGCGCTGCTGATGAACGGCGCCCTGCACGACATCACCCAGGGCGTCAACGCCGCGGGTCTGAAGTACGGCCTGGGCCGCGTCGGCGCCGGGCGCATCGACGTTCCCAAGTCGGCGCAGAACAGCGTCACCGCTTTCAATGACGACAATCCCGGGACCGTCACCGTCGGCTTCGACTCGCCGGTCGTCTCGAGCGTCGATCAGGTCAAGCAGCTGCGGGTGGTCAACCACGGCTCGCAGGCCGAGACCTTCGACCTCAGCTTCGACAACCGGGACCAGGCGCCCGGGGTCACCTTCTCGCTGGTCGACCCGAGCCAGGCGTCGCTCAGCGTGCCGGCGGATTCTGCCGCCCAGGTGGCGGTGCAGATGAAGGCCGACGCCACCAAGATGGACCATAACTCCGACGGCACGGTCGCTCCCACCCAGGCGGCGCCGGCGCCGCTCAGCGGCCTGGGCAGCCTGCCGCGCCAGACCCTGACCGAGGCGGGCTCCTACCTCGACTTCGGCCAGGGAGGCACCACCAAGCTGCGGGTGCCGCTCTACTCGGCGCCCATGGCGGCCTCGGCCATGGCCGGCACCGCCCCGATCCCGACCGGCGGCACCGGCTCCGGCGACACCAGCATCCAGCTGGCCGGCATCGGCGTGTGCACCGGGACCATCGCCAAGGGCGCTTGCAACGGCAACTTCCCGGTCAGCGAAGCATCGCTGGTGACGCCGTTCGAGCTGCAGGTCGTGCACCCGCTCGACCCCACCATCCCGGCCTTCGCCAACCTGCAGTACGTCGGCGTGGCCTACGACCAGCCGGACGACCTGCTGCTGTTCGGCGTCTCCACCTGGGGCCCGTGGTCGTCGCCGGCCGACGTCGCCTTCAACATCTACATCGACAGCCAGAACAGCGGCAAGTTCGACAAGATCGTGTTCAACAGCGATCCGGGGAACATGGCCCAGGGGCTGTTCGGCAACGGTGGCGCCAATGGGCAGGACACCTTCCTCACGGCGTTCCTCGACGTCGCCTCGTCGAACGTCTCCACCGAGCAGTTCGTCAACCTGCTCCCGAGCAGCGTCATCGACACCCGGGTGTTCGGCAACAACGTCATGGTCATCGCCGTCAGCCCCAAGGACCTCGGGCTCGCCGGCACCTCCTTCCACTATCGCGTCGAGACCTGCCCGGGTTTCGCGCCGATATGCTCGCCGCTCATCGGCTTCCGCTACGACGGCGCCGACGGCCCCTTCAAGTGGGACTACGCGGCGCAGGGTCTCGACTTCGGCGGCAACTTCCTCGCCTTCGATCTCGACGGCACTGCCTTGCCGGCGCACTTCGACGTCGGCAACTACCTCGCCAACGGCTCGCTGGGCGCCCTCCTGCTGCACACCCACAACACCGGCGGCACGCAGGCCCAGGTGCTGCCGCTTCAGGGATCGCGCTTCGCCGACGTGGCGGTGGCCGCCTCCGTCTCGCCGGCGACCGTGCCGGCGAAGCCCAACACCCAGGTGACGTTCACCATCCAGGCCAGCAACTCCGGGCCCAACAAGGCGCGGCAGGTGGTGGTCTTCGATGCGCTGCCGAGCGGCCTGTCCTACGTATCGGACGACGGCGGCGGCGCCTACGACCCGACCCTCGGGTTGTGGACCGTTGGCCAGCTGGGAGTCGGGGCCAGCGCCACCCTCCATATCACCGCGACGGTCGTCGGCACCGGCGAGATCGTCAACACGGCCCGGCTCGGGTCGTCGAAGCCGATCGATCCGAACCCCGAAAACGACGCCGCCACCGTGACCCTCAATGCGCCGCGCTTCGCCGACCTGGCGGTGACCGCCAAGGCCAGCGCCAGCAGCGTCAAGGCCGGCACGGGCGTCACCTTCACCGTGACCCTCGGCAACAACGGCGCCAACGCCGGCGCCGACCCCTCGTACAACCCGCGGGTCCACGTCGTCCTGGGCGGCGCCAAGTACGACCTCGCCCACATCAGCGTCTCGCAGGGCAGCTTCGATCCCGCCTCCGGCATCTGGCAGCTGGGCAGCGTCGGCAGCGGCGTGAACGAATCCCTGCAGTTCAGGGTCGTGCCGCTGCACGGCGGCTCGGTGGGGATCAACGTCCTCGCCATCTCGTCGACGCCCGACCCGAACCTCCTCAACAACCACGCCAGCGTCACGGTGGCGGTCCACTGAACCTCGCGGCAGGCGGGCGGTCGTCCAAGACCGTCCGCCTGCCTCCCGCAGCTTCCGATCACCCGGCCCGGGCCGCGGCTGCCACTCCGGCAGCGGCGGCCCGGGCCGTTTTCGCCGTGAAGGGCTGGTAGGGCTCGCCGGCCAGGATGGCGGCGATGCGCTCGGCCGCCTGGCCGTCGCCGTAGGGGTTGGCGACCGTGGCCATCCGCCGGTAGGCCTCGCGGTCGGCGAGCAGCCGCTCGGTCGCGGCGACGATGCGCCGCGGCTCGGTGCCGACCAGGAGGGCGGCGCCGGCGGCGATTCCCTCCGGCCTTTCGGTGACGTCGCGCAGCACCAGCACCGGCCTGCCGAAGGCCGGCGCCTCCTCCTGCAGGCCGCCGCTGTCGGTGAGCACCAGGCGCGAACGCAGCAGCTGCCGCACCAGCTCGTCGTAGGCCAGGGGCGGCCGCAGGTCGAGGTTGGGAATGTCTGCCAGCATCGCCGCCGCCGGCCCGGCCACCCGCGGGTTGGGATGCACCGGATAGATCCAGCGCAGGCGGGGGAAGCGCCGGGCCAGCTGGCCGACCGCGCCGAGGATCGCGCGCAACGGCTCGCCGAAGCTCTCCCGCCGATGGACGGTGACCAGGACCTCGCCGGCCGGGTCCTCCTCGCCGCCCTCCGCCCCTGCCGTTGCCAGCGCCGTGGCCGCCGCCTCCCCGCCGGCCGGCAGCGAGGCCGCCACCTGGTAGAGCGCGTCGATGCCGGTGTTGCCGGTCAGGAAGATGCGGGCGGGGTCGGTTCCCGCCTGGCGCAGCCGGCGGGCGGCAAGGGCGGTCGGCGCGAAGAGCGCGGCGGCCAGCAGATCGACGATGCGGCGGTTCGCCTCCTCGGGGAAGGGCCGGGCCAGGTCGCCGCTGCGCAGGCCGGCCTCGACGTGGCCGACGCGCAGGCCGAGATGGAAGGCTGCGAGGGCGGCGGCGGCGGCGGACGTGGTGTCGCCCTGCACCAGCAGCCAATCGGGGGAGAGTGCGGCGAGCAGCCGGTCGAGCGCGGCCAGGGCGCGCGCCGCGAGCTGATTCAACCCCTGGCCGGGGGTCATCAGGTCGAGATCGTGGTCGGGGACCAGGCCGAAGAGCCGCTGGACCTGGTCCAGCAGCTCGCGATGCTGAGCGGTGGCACAGACCACCACCTCGAACGCGTCGGGCCGCCGCCGCAGCGCCCGCACCACGGGCGCCATCTTGATCGCCTCCGGCCGGGTGCCATAGACGACGGCGATGCGCTGGCGGGAGGGACTCATCCCGAGGGGCTTATGCAACAGGAGAGCCGCCCCATCGGCGACGCCCAGTGCACCCGCTCGGCCGGCGGATCGGGAGATCCTCGGGAGCCGCCGCCTTATCCAGGCACCAGGGATGGAGTCTGCGCCAGCCCCCAGCCGCAGCGCCGGGCCAGCTCCTCGCGGTTGTGGACGGTGATGTGATGGGCGCGGTCGACGGACAGGTAACCGCGCCGCTTGAAGCGCACCATCACCTGGTTCACCCGCTCCCGCGAGGTGCCGATGATGGATGCGAGGTCGCCCTGGGTCAGGCGCAGTGGAATGCGTATCCACCCCCTGTCCTCGTCGCGGCCGAAACGCTCGGCGAAGGCCAGGATCTCCCGCGCCACCCGGCCGGCCACGTCGAGCGAGGACAGGGCCAGGATCTGCTGGTTGGCCAGGCGCAGGCGCAAGCTGAGCTGCCGGCCGACGTTGAAGCTCAGCTGCGGCAGCCGCTTCAGGAAGGTCTCGAAGTCGCCGCCGCTCATGCACAGCATGGCGGTGCGCTCCATGGTCACCGCGTTGGCGCAGCGCTGGCTGCCCAGGAACACGCTCATCTCGCCGACCGTATGGCCGCTGCCCAAGAGCGAGACGATGACCTCGCTGCCGTCGTCACGGTTGAGGAACACCTTGACCGAGCCCTCGAGAATGATGAAGAGCGCCGAGCCGGGCTGTTCGACCGACATCAGGAGGGTGCCGCCGGGGAAGGTCCGGCGCGCCATCAAGGCCTCCATCTCGAGGATCTGCTCGGGGAGCAGGTCCCTGAACAGCTCCATCTCGCCCAGGAGCCTGGTCACGTTGTAGATATGCATCTGCTCGTCCCTGCTTGAAAAATTTGCATGACTCCGCTCGGGGTGGAGCGGGCGAAGCGGGAAATCCCTCGAAGAACCGCATGCTGCGGAAAGCTGCTCACTCTTGTTTACTGCCTATTTACCACGCGCTGGCCGCCGTCCAGGCCACTTGGTTACTGTGACAAATATAACAGCTCTTCTATGAGAATTTTTACTGACCGGCTACACCTCGGCGTGTCATCTTTGACCCAGCTTAGTCAGCTGAGGCGTTGACCTACCGCAGGAGACGTGCCGATGTCACGTAGATTGTGCTCGTTTGCCCTCACTCTGTCCACCCTCATCCTCCTCATCCTCCTCCCCGCCGGCCTTCACGCCACTCTCTACGTCGCCGCGAGCGACGCCGCGCTCGCGCGGCGGGCGCCGGTGATCGCCGAGGTCACCGTGCTGGCCGCCGAGCCCTCGCCGGCGAGCGGTCGCCCGGCGACGGACTACACCGTCCAGCTCGAGCGCCTGGTGCAGGGCACCGTGGGCGGCAGCACGTTGATCGTCCGTGTCCCGGGAGGAGCGCCGCCGGCCGGGACCGCCGGCCCCGGCCTCAAGGTCTGGGGCGCGCCGGGCTTCCGCCGCGACGAGCGTTGCATCCTCTTCCTGGCGCCCAACGCCGACGGCAGCTACCGCGTCGTCGACCTGGCGCTGGGGGCCTTCCACGAGGTGGACCGCGGTGGCCGCCGCCTGGCCCTGCGCGATCTCTCCGAGTTGACCCGGCTGTTGCCGGGAAGCCCGGTGACGCTGCTCGCGGCCGGCGGCGTCGCCGCTGCAAGCAGCGCGAGGCCCGGGAGCACGGACGTGCCCCGTGACCTCGAGCGTTTCGTTGGTTGGCTCGCCAACCGTGCCCAGGGCGGCGCGGCACCCGCCGGCTACGAGGTGGCGCTGCCCGCCGGCGAGGCCCGGGCACTCGCCACGGAAGTTCGCGCCGCTGCCGGAAGCTCGGCGCCGGCATCGCCGGACCCGGCCGCCGCCGGAGCGCGGGCCTGGTCGTCGCGCAACGATGGACAGCAGGGATGGCCGGATCTAGCATCTGTCGCGGCACTGGCAGCGGCCGACGCTCCGGACGTCGAGATGGAGGCCACGGGTGTACAGCGAGGAGATCTTGCGAGCCGGCTCCGTTACGATGGCCCCACCCGCTCGGCTGCGGACCTTGCCGGCCTTGCCCGCTTCGATGGCGAAAACACCGTGCTGCTGGCCGGACCGGCCGCCGACCCGGAGCTGGCGCCGGCCTACGATTGCAAGGCCGGCGGCCTGGTCGCGGTGGCCGGCAGCTGGACCGGCGCCGAGGGGCAGGTGCTCGGCGGCGGGGTGATCTTCGCCGCCGGCTCCGCCTGCCTGCTGGCCGCCAGTCCGGCCGCCAGCGCCGCTTCGATGGTGGGACATGAGCTGGCGCAGGCCCTGCTCGGCGCTGGGCCGGCCCCCGTCACGGCCGCTCTCGGCGCGCCTGCCGCCGCCGCCCCTGCCGCCACGGCTTCAGCCAG
>DATKFK010000751.1:0-5057 GCA_035544375.1 Thermoanaerobaculia bacterium | reverse complement strand
GCCGCAGCTCGGCGCCGGCGGCGGTCGCGCCGGCCGGTGTCGCCACATCGCCCGCACCACCCGGCGTCGCGCTGGCCGGTGTCGCCACAACGCCGGCATTACCGGGCGCCGCGCTGCCCGCCGCCGCGGCGGCGCCCGCCGTTGCGATGCCAGCCGCGGACATCTTGTCCAGCGCGCCGAGCAGCCGGTCGCGCGGCACGGCGATGGTCACGTCGGCCGCCACCGCGCGGGTCTGGTCGAGATCGACGACTTCCGGGGTCTCGGGAATCTGCGGGGTCTTCGGGACCGGCGGAGCGGCCGGGCTCGCCTGCGTCGCCGCGGCGCTTGCGCCTCCCTGCCGCCCCTGCCGCCGCACCGCGGGTCCCGGGTCTCCGAGCAGCGCCTGGCGGAAGGCGCGCCGCAGCTCCGCGTAGAGGCCGGCCGGCGCGGCGGTCCCCGGTTGCAACAGCAGCGAGAGGAGCATCGCCAGCTCTGGCGCATCCGCGATCGGATCGCCGGCGGCCGCCGCCGGCATGACGACCGCCACCGACGGCTCGTGCCGGATCTCTGCTCCGATCGCCGCGCAGGTGACCTCGGCAAACCCTCGCAGATCGGCGCGGCGTCCTTCCTCGCCGGCGATGGCGGACGTGGTCCCCCAGCCCAGCACGACCAGCCGCTCCTCGTCGCCGGCCGCCACCACCAGGAGGTTGCCGGCGCGCAGGTTGCGATGCGCCAGTTGGTGCCGTTCGAGCTCCTCGAGGCCGTCGAGCACCGGCAGCAGCAGGGGCAGGACCCTGCCGACCGGCGAGCCGGCGAACAGCTCGAAGTTGGCTCCCTGCAGGTACTCGGCGACCAGGAAGGCGCCGCCGGTGGCGGTGAATCCATGATCCAGGACGTGGGGCAGGCTGGAATGCCGGCACTCCTGCAGCGCTTGCGCGGCGCTGTCGAACTGGGCCCGCCCGTCGCGGCGCGACTCGTCGATGTCGCCGCGGATCAACTTGAGCGCCACCGTCTGGCCGGAGCGCAGGTCGACGGCGCGGAAAACACTCGCCGCGTCGCTGGCATGAATCAGCTTGTCGAGACGATAGCGTTCGGTGATCCGCAGCAGGTCGCTCATACCGGCCCCGCGATGACGGCTGGCAGATGTTAACCCGCTTTTCCCGCGGCGCGGCGCCGCCCCGCGTGGCTCGCGCGCCTGCCGCGGTTGCCTTGACTAGGGCGCGACGTAGCCGAGGTTGCTCAGCTCCTTGCGGAGCTTTTCCGGGACCTGCTGGGGGTAGGCGCGGCGGGGCAGGCTGGCGAAGCGTTGATCGATCAGGCGCGCGAGGGCGGCGACTCGCGGCGCTTCGCCGGCGGCGAGGTTGACGGTCTCGCCGGGGTCGCGGGCAAGGTCGTAGATCTCGGTGCGGCCGATCGGGAAGCGCAGCGGCGCCTGGCCAGGCAGACCCGGGATGCAGGCAGGATCGAGACGGTCGGGGTTGTCCACCAGTTTCCAGCCCTGCTGGACGACCGTGTGGATACGGCTCGCGCCGTATTCCGAAAATGCCGGTTTGCCCGCGCCGCCGGCGCCGGGACGCGCCAGGTAGGGCACCAGCGAGCGGCCGTCCAGCCGCGGCGGCGGCGGCACGGCGAGCAGTGCCAGCACCGTCGGCAGGACGTCGATCAGCTCCACCGCCTGGGGCACCCGCGCTCCGGCGGGCAGCAGGCCCGGCGCGGCGAAACCCAGCGGCACGTGCAAGGCCGTCTGGTACACCGAGCAGGCGTGGTAGAGGTAGCCGTGGTGGGCGTACAGCTCCTCGCCGTGGTCGGCGGCCACCACCACCAGCGTATGGTCCAGCTTGCCGGCGACCCGCAGGCCCGCGAGCAGGCCGCCGGCCAGCCGATCGCTGCCGATCACCGCCGCGTCGTAGATGGCGTCGAGGTGCCGCAGGTCGGCGCCGTCCAGGCGCTGGTGGCGGGTCATCACCGCGTCGAGGCGCCACTTCTTGGGGCCGAGAGATCCCTGGTAGCCGGGATCGAGGCGCTCGGCGAGATCGCCGCCGTTGTAATAGGGCGGATGGGCGCCAAAGAGATGAACCCACAGCAGGAAGGGCGTCGGGCTCGGCGGCGCGGTGCCGGCGGTCCAGGCGAGGGCGTCCTGCACCGTCTTGCCGTCCTTGCCGCCGCTGCACGCGAAGGCGTCCCAACCCTGGTGGTTGGCATCGCACATGTTGCTCAGGAAGGCGCCGGTACGGTAGTGGGCGGCGCGCAGCAGCTTGGGCAGGGTGGGCAGGTCGTCGGGAAAGCCGTAGCCGTTCTCTTCGACGCCATGACCGCTGGGATAGAGACCGCTGAGCAGCGAGGCGAGCGACGGCCAGGTGGCGGCGCGCTGGGCGAAAGCGCTGTCGAACGTCACGCCGGCGCCCAGCTGCGCGTCGAGGTGCGGACTGGTGGCGCGGCGCGCATAGCCGTAAGCCCCAAGGCGGTCGGCGCGCAGGGTGTCGATGGTCAGCAGCACAACGTTCCAGCCGCGCGCCGCGCCGGCGAGATCCCGCGAAGCCGGCGCGGCGGCCGGCCCATCCCGGCGCCCGCAGCCAGCCAGCGCCGCGAGCCCGGCTGTCAGCGCCGCCACCCCGGCCAGCCGCGCGAGCCTCGCACCCGACGCCGCTCGGCTGCCGCGATCGCACGAGAAGGAACGGACCTGCTGCCGGCAGGTATGAGAAGGACGGGGGGTGCGCACGCGGGACCTCAAGGCGGGGATTGTAGCGGAGGCGGCCGCGGCGGCTTGCCGGCCTGGCGCCTCCCACCCCGTTGCCGTTGCGCAGCGGCTACATGAGCCCGGGGACCGAGGGAGCCGGGGGAGGCGGGGGAGTTGGGGGAGCCGGGGGAGCCGGGGGAGCTTGGCGGGATCGCTTCTGCATGTTATAAAAGCTCTCCCTGTCGCTTCCGGAGATCTCCGGAGCCTCCCTCCTGGCGTGCCTCTCGCGCTCGCCGCTCCTCTCCAATTCGAGAAGGAGCGAGCGAATGGAACCCTTTGCACGTGTTTGCCGGTCCTCGTCGTCGAAACCCGAAACCGCCTGGGAGGAGCTGATCGGCCGTTACGGTCCCGGGCTCAAGGCCCGTGTCGGCAGCGTCCTCCGGCGCTCGGGGGTGCCGGCGCGCAGCGAGCACGTCGAGGAAATCGTGCAAGAGGTCTACTGCCGCCTGCTGGCGGGTGGCGGACGGAGGTTGCAGCGGTGCCGGGCCACCAGCGAGAGCCAGGTCGGCGCCTTTCTCGGCAGAGTGGCCGAGCGCGTCACCCTCGATCAGCTGCGGGCGGCGCGCGCCCAGAAGCGCGGCGGTGTGCGGGCGGCGAGCCAACCCGCGGGTGCCGACGGTGGGCTGGGAAGCCCGGGGAGCCTGCCAAGCCGGTTTAGCGAGTGGGATGAGCGGGCGGTCGATCCGCGGGCCAATCCCGAGGAGCTGGTGCTGAGCCGTGAGCGCCTGCGCCTCTTCCTGGAGCGCTGCGGCGCCCTCGCCGGCCGCCGCGACTACCGGCGCAACGCCCGCATCCTGGCGCTGGCGGTCGCCGGCTTGAACAGCGGCGAGATCGCCCGGGCCGTTGGCGGCACCCTGACCGCCCGCAGCATCGATGGCCTGTTGCTGCGAGTGCGCCGCTACGTCGCCGCCCACGCTCATACCGCCGCCGCCGGCATCTACCTCGATCGGCTCGTGGCACCCGGAACCGCGCCCGGGGAAGGCTTCCTGCAGGCGGCGTCGCGTGCGGCGGCGGGCACTGGTCTATGATCCGGGCGTGATCCGGATCGTGACCGACTCGCGTTGCCTCGACCACCAGGTGGCCCCTGGCTACCCCGAGCTCCCGGAACGGCTACGCGGCGTCCTCGCCCACCTGCGCGCCGCGGGGCTCGAGCTCGTCGACCTGCACACACCGCGCTCCGAGCCGCCGGCGGCGACCTCAGGCGAGGAGGCCGGCGGCGAGCCCGGGCCCGAGGCCATGGCGGCGGTGATCGCTCTCCATGCCGAAGCCTATGTGCGCCGCTTCCGCAGCGCCGTGGCCCGCGGCGACGCCCTGCTCGATTCGGCCGACAACCCGCTGTCGGCGGGGACCTGGACCGGGTGCTGGGCCGCGGTCGAGGCGACGCTCGCCGCCGCCGATTGGGTGGCCGGCGGCCGCGACCGCGTCGGCTTCGCCGCGGTCCGTCCGCCGGGCCACCACGCCGAGACGAACACCGCCATGGGGTTCTGCTTCTTCAACAACGTGGCGGTTGCCGCCGAGCACCTGCGGCGCCGCCACGGCGCCTCGCGGGTGGCGATCTTCGACTTCGACGTCCACCACGGCAACGGCACCCAGCACCTGTTCGAGGAGCGGTCCGACGTTTTCTACGCCAGCACGCATCAATATCCCTTCTACCCCGGGACCGGCGCCGCCGACGAGATCGGCGTCGGCGACGGGATGGGCGCCACCCTCAACCTGCCGCTGCCGGCCGGCACCGACGACGAGAGCTACGCGGCGGCCATCGAGGGCCGCGTATTGCCGGAGCTGCGCCGCTTTGCTCCCGACATCCTCCTCCTCTCGGCAGGCTTCGACGCCTGGAAGCGCGACCCGCTGGGCGGAATGGCAGTGACCGAGAATGGCTTCGAGCGCTGGGGAGAATGGCTGCGCCAGCTGGCCGGCGAAGTCTGCAGCGGCCGTATCCTCGCGGTGATGGAAGGAGGATACGACCTCGAGAGCCTCCCCCTCCTGGTCGAGGCTCACCTGAGGGGCCTCACGAGCGGATAGTCTCCGAGGGGCCTCCAAGGGCGCCCTTCGCGGCCGGGCCGCCTGGCACGGGGACCCGGGACGGCGACCTAACGGCTCGCCGAGGGTACGTGCCGAGGTCGGGGGGACTTGCCTCGCCGCTTAGAGTCGTCGCCCCGGGTCTCCGTGCTCAGGCGGCCCTCCGTTCATCCCTCTCCGGCTGGTGACCTCTACGGCCATCCTCTGAAGCCTCCCGGTGGTCCCTTCCGCGGGAGCGCCCGGGTGGGGGGCCAGAGAATCTTGGCGGGGGCATTGGCGGTCCTTTTGCGCCGATATGTTGTGGCCCTGGGCTTTGACCGGG
>DATKFK010000750.1:0-6617 GCA_035544375.1 Thermoanaerobaculia bacterium | reverse complement strand
CCGCCTCGGCGAAGCTGAGGCCGACCGCCGGGTCGCCGGCGTCGAACACCCGCCCGCCGGCGAAGACCAGCCGTCCGGCCGGCACCGACAGCTGCTCGCCGACCGCGCCGGCGATCAGCGTGCGCGCCCGCTCGGCGGCCTCGAGCGCGGCGTTGCCCACCATCAGGGTCACCCGCGAGGAGTAGCTCCCGAGGTCCACGGGCGTCAGGTCGGTGTCGGCCACGCAGAGCCTGATGTCGGCCAGGTCCACCCCCAGCACCTCGGCCACCACCGCGGCCAGGACCGAGTCGGAGCCCTGCCCGATCTCGGCCTCGCCGCAGAACACCGCGACGGCGCCCGAGCGGTCGAGCTTGAGCTGCACCGCCGACTGCGGCATGTGATTCCAGTAGATCGGCAGCCCGGCGCCGCACAGGTACGAGCCGCAGGCCAGCCCCAGGCCCCGCCCGCGCGGCAGCCGGCCGTGGCGCTCGCGGAAGCGGCTGCCGGCGACCACGGCCTCGATGCAGGCCCCCAAGCCCATCGACCCGACGCGCAGCCAGTTGGCGGTGATCGAGTCCGGCTCGGCGAGCATGCGCAGCCGCAGGTCGGCGGGGTCGATGCCGAGGCGGGCGGCGATCTTGTCGAGATGGACCTCGAAGCCGAAGCGGGGCTGCGGCGTGCCGTGGCCGCGCTTCGGGCCGCAGGGGGGCTTGTTGGTGAACACCCGCACCCCTTCGAAGCGGTAGGCCGGCAGCTTGTAGGTCACCGTCTGCAAGGCGCCCGTGTAATAGGTCGAAGCCACCCCGTAGCTGCCGTAGGCGCCGCCGTCGAGCGCCGTCTGCAGGTGCTGCGCGGTGATGGTGCCGTCGCGGCGCACGCCGGTGCGCAATCGCATCAGCACCGGATGGCGGCCGCGGTGACAGTAGAAGACCTCTTCGCGGTTGAGCGTCACCTTCACCGGGCGGCCGAGGCGCAGCGCCATCTTGGCCGCCACGATCTCGTGGTTGAAGGGGTCGCTCTTGCCGCCGAAGCCGCCGCCGTTGGAGCAGGCGATGACCCGGATGCGGGAAGGCGGCACCTCGAGCACGCGCGCCAGGGCGCGGTGCACGTAATGCGGGGTCTGCGTCGACGAGTAGAGGGTGATCCGGTCGTCGTCCTCGGGCACCGCCACCGCCGCGTGCTGTTCCATCGGCAGATGGGTCGAGCCGTCGTAGAAGAAGACGTCCTCGAAGACCTCGTCGGCGGCCGCGAAGCCCTGCGCCACGGCGCCGAACTCCATCGCCACCCGCTTGTGGACGTTGCCGCCGTCGCCGTAGTCGTGCAGCCGCGGCTCGGGGGTCGCGAGCGCCTCTTCGATGCCCGCGATGGTCGCCAGCGGTTCGTACTCGACCTTCACCCGGTAGGCGGCCTCGTAAGCGGCGTCCTCGGACACCGCGGCCACCGCCACGACCGGGTCGCCGACGAAGCGCACCTTGTCGGGGCACAGGGCATGCTCGTCCTGGGACACCGGCAGGATGCCGAAGGTCACCGGGAAGTCGCGTCCGGTCAGGAACCCGAGGACGCCCGGCACGCGCTCGGCCGCCGCGACGTCGATGGCGGCGATGCGCGCGTGCGGGACCGTCGAGCGCACCAGCCGCAGGTAGGCCATGCGCGGGAAGCTGAGATCGTCGGCGTACCGCGTGGAGCCGGTGACCTTGGCGCGCCCGTCCACGCGGCGGAACGGCGTGCCGACGATCTTTCCCTCGGGCGCGAGGGCCGGGACGGGCGCCGGCTTGGGGTTCTTGACGGGATCTGCCATGAGCGTCGCGCCGCCGCTACCGCCGGCCCGGTCCGCCGGCCGGCGCGGGCGCCAGGTGGAGAGACGAGCCGTGGTGCGCCGGATCGTGGGGCGCCGATCCATGGGGCACCGGATGAGGCGCGCCGTAGAAGGTCTCGGCGGGCGGCGACCCATCCTCGCCGCGCAGCTGCGCCGCGGCCCATTCCACGGCCTCGACGATCTTGTGGTAGCCGGTACAGCGGCACAGGTTGCCGGCCAGCGCCTCCTGGATCTCGCCGCGGTCCGGCCGCGGGTTGCCCAGGAGGAGCGCCTTGGCGGCCATCAGGATCCCCGGCGTGCAGTAGCCGCACTGCGCGGCGCCGAGGTCGGCAAACGCCGCCTGCAGCGGGTGCAGCCGGTTGCCGATCTGCAATCCCTCGACGGTCTCGATCGCCCGCCCCTGCGCCTCGACCGCCAGCGCCAGGCACGACAGCACCGGCCGTCCGTCGACCAGCACGGTGCAGGTGCCGCACTCGCCGAGCTCGCAGCCGTGCTTGGTGCCGGTCAGGCCGCACTCCTCGCGCAGCACCTCGAGCAGGGTGTGGTGGCCGGGAGCCACGACGGAGCGCTCCTCGCCGTTGATCGTCAGCCGCATCAGCTGCGGCAAGGCGGTATCGGTCATCCGTTCGAACCTCGGGACGCAGATTTCACCGGGGGCGTGGACCACGAGCGGCAGGTTGTGGTGATCCAGAGTCGGGCCTGGGCCGGCTCCGGGATGCGGCACGCGGAGGCCCAACCGGCGTCCCGCCGCCGCACCCCGACACGCCATCATATCGCCTGGACCGTGGGCGACGCGAGCCGGCGCGCTCCGTGGTAGTGGGGTCAGACCCCACTACCCGCCCCCGTGTCATCGCTTGTCACTCAAATACGCATTTCAAGGTGGGGATGACCGTTGGCTCGGTCCCTCGTGACGGCGTCCCGCCCGGTCCCGCGGACCGGTGCGGCGTTGCCGCCCAGGCGGTGCCTCGTTTCGACAACCTCGTCGAGCGAGGTCAAGCAAAGGGAGGAGATATGAAGAAGACCGGTAAGAAGCTGAGCCTGAATCGCGACACTCTCCGCAGCCTGATGACCACGCCGGCGCTGGCCGAGGCGGCCGGGGCGGTCCTGACCAACGTCACCTGCTCGTGCCAGGTGAACTGCCTGGGCACCGGCAGCTGCGGCTGTCCCACCGCGACCTGTCCAACGCTCTGCGGCCAGTGGTACTGCTAGCAGCAACCTCCATTCAAGGCTGAAGCTCCACGGCTTCCTCTTTGGGCGGCGCGTCTCGCGCCGCCTCCTCTCTCGCTCCGGCGGGCGGACCGTCGGGGTCAGCCGCCGGCCGCGATCCGTTCCCGGACGACGGCGGCGAAGGCGAGGAGGTCGTCGAGCCGGTGACGCGCGACGTCCTCCACCACCGCGAGGTCCACCTCGTCGTAGCCGTGGACGAGGACGTTGCGGAAACCGACCATCTGGTGCAACGGCAGCTCGAGCCGTGCGGGAATCCAGCCGTGGCGAGCGAGCAGATCGATCAGCTCCTGGTTGGTGCGCGGCTCGCCCAGGCGTTCCTCCGAGACGATGTGCGACGCCACGTCGAGGATGGATTGGATCGCGATCTGCAGGGTGTGCTCGACGAACCGCTCCTGGCGCAGATCGGAGCGGATCACGCCTGGATCGCCCAGCGTCCGCAGCTCGCCGACGCACGCCTCGATCCGGGCGAGCTTCTTGAGCACCAGCTCGCGGTCGGTGCCGGTCACCGGCGGCTCTCGGCCGGGTCGCGGCGATACCGCCGCAGGAACGGTTCGAGGTCCCAGAACTCCTGCCGCGTGCGGACCTCGAAGCGGATGCGCCGGGAGCGGTCGCGGTCGAGCAGCAGGATGCCGTCGCGCAGGACACGCTTGGCGAGGTCCACCGGCGCGCGGTTCAGCACCACGAGCTGCACCGGGAGGCGGAGAAGCCTCTCCAGGCCAGCCTCCAGATGGCCGGCAAGTCCGTCCAGGCCGGGAGGCGGCTCGTGGTCGAACAGCACGCCCACGTCCACGTCGCTGTCCGGCCGCGCCGTGCCCCTGGCCACGCTGCCGAAAAGGTAGGCCGCGGCCAGCCCCTCGGCCTCGCCGTGCGCGGAAAGGTAGTCGCGCAGCCTGGCCTCGATCTCGCCAGCAGTCTCCATGATCGCCTCGTAGATTACCGGCCGGAGCGGGCCGCCGCCAGCGCCCGCTCGCGGGCTGCCGCGAACTCGTCGCCTTGGTTCCAGGCGGGCATCTGGGGCGCCTGGGCGAGGGCGATGCCCAGGAAGAAGCCGAGCTGGGCGTCCTCGATCATGCCGTCGAAGTTCCAGTCGGGCGTGAGCTTGTCGCTCGGCTGGTGGTACTGCGTGGCCTCCCAGCGCTCGATCGTCTCCTTGCCCCAGCCGGCGGGCTTGCCGCGGAACTCCGTCCCGGAATTGAAGTACACGGCCGGCACGCCGATCTTGGCGAAGTTGAACTGGTCGGAGCGGTAGAAGTGGCCGCGGTCGGGGAAGGGGTCGGCGACCACCTTGCGCCCCTGCCTCGCCGCCAGCGCCGCGACGAGGTGGTCGAGCGTGGCCGATTTGCCCCACGCCACCGAGGTGAGGTCGGTGGTGCGGCCCCAGATGTCGCCGCCGTCGTAGTTGATGTTGGCGGCGATCTTGCCGGCGGGGAAGGTCGGGTGCTTGGCGTAGTACTCGGAGCCGAGCAGCCCCTGCTCCTCGACGCCCACGAACAGGAAGAGGACCGACCGCCGCGGCCGCTCGGGCAGCGCCGCGAACGCCCTGGCGATGGCCAGCAGCTGCGCGCAGCCGGCGGCGTTGTCGTTGGCGCCGTGATAGATCCTGTCGCCGCTCTTGTCCGGGGTGCCGATGCCGAAGTGGTCGTGGTGCGCGCTGTAGACGACGACCTCGTCGCGCAGCGCCGGGTCGCTGCCGCGCAGGAGGCCGGCGACGTTGGCGGTCTGGGAGTGCGCGACCTGGTTCTCGAGCGTCAGGGAGGTGGTGATGCCCAGGGGCACCGGCCGGAAGTCGCGGCTCCGTGCCTGCGCCACCAGCTTGTCGAGGTCCTTGCCGGCGGCGGCGAGCAGGCGACGCACCGCGTCCTCGGTCGCCCACCCGGCAACCTGGATCTGCGGTTCGCCGGGCGCGGCGGGCAGGGAAAACTTTTCGCCCGACCACGACGTCTGCACCACCTGCCACGGATAGCCCGCGGAGGGAGTCGTATGGATGATGATCGCGCCGGCCGCGCCCTGGCGCGCCGCGCTCTCGTACTTGTACGTCCAGCGCCCGTAGTAGAGCCGGGTCTTGCCGGCGAACAGGTCGGGGTCCCAGTCGGGGTCGTTGTTCATCATGACCAGGACCTTGCCCTTGAGATCGGCGCCCTTGTAGTCGTCCCACCGGTACTCCGGCGCCTGGATGCCGTAGCCGACGAAGACCAGCTCGGCGCCCGAGACGGCAGCCCGCTCGCCCTGCACGCCGGAGAAGGCGATGTAGTCGTCCCAGCGGCGCAGGCTCACGGTCTCGTTTCCCGCCTTGAACGGCCAGGCGTCCGGCATCTTGGCCTTGACGCCGACGATCTCGAACGGCTGCTCCCACGAGCCGCCCGGTCCCCCCGGCGCGTAGCCCATCTGCTCGAGCAGGCTCGCCAGGTAGAGCCGCGCCAGCTTGTCGCCGCGGGTCGCCGGGCCGCGGCCTTCGACCAGGTCGTCCGCCAGGAACCGCACCGGCGCCTCGAGCGCCCCCTTGTCGATCTTGCGTGCCGCCTGGGCCGCCCCAGGCATGCTCGCCGGCCCGGCCTGCCGCGATGGAGTCGCCGCGGTGGGCGAACCGGCCGGCGCCGCGGCCGTCCCGGAATCGGCTGCCGCGGTCCTCCCAAGGCCAGCCGCCGCCGCCGTGCACAGCGCCGCCACCGCGAACAGGCCCACCGCGTAAAGGGCCGCCGCCCTGATCGTCGTCTTCACGCCAGCCTCCTTTGCCGATGTCCTTCCGACCTCGGGCAGGATGCTACCTCAAAGGAGGCAGTCGCTCGGATGGATGGTCGCGGAGTCAGCTTTCGGCGTCTGGGGTGGGGAGCGGCCGGCGGGTGATTGCAGGATGGAGCGCCGGTGGCTCCGCGGGCGCTGAGCCGCTCGTGGGACTCGACCCGCCCGCGGAGCCCGGCAGGCTCTTGCTACTGCTGCGGCGGCGGCGGAGGCGGGATGTGGTGCTCCCTCTCCCAGTCCCTCCACTCACGCTCCCGGTGAGCTCGTACCCAATCCGCGAAGGCGCCTCCCCTGGACCGCTCGTAGACGATCACCTTGTGGCTTTCGTCACGCCAGATCGTCGAGACGTTCGCAACCTGGATGCCGCTGGTCGCTCCGCAGCGGGTCTCGGGGACGATCGTCCCTTCGAGGCGGACGAAATCGTTCCCGACGAGGCCGTACCAGCCGGTGCCCTCGAGAACGAAGGAATTGCCCTCGTGGTCCTTGACGACCACGCACTCGGGCTCGGAGCCGCCCATGACGACGCCTTCGAGCTGCACCGTTGCGGCAAAGGCCGGGGCCGCGGCCAGCAGGCCCATCGCCAGGGCCGCAAACACCAGGATGCGGGTCAGAGTTCGTTTGCTGAGATCCATGATGACTCCTTTCGAGGTAGCGCATGCCCTTTCCCAGAAGGCACGTCTTGTCGGCAATTTTGGGTTCGAGACACGTCTTCCTCTTCTCAGGGCACGCGTGGCGCATGCCTCTCCATCTGGTAGAAGCAAGCCAGCTGCCAGTTTTTCGCGGCCGCCTGCCGCCTGGTCATTCGGCGCGCAGCGCCACCATCGGATCGATGGCCATGGCCCGCCGCGCGGGCACG
>DATKFK010000749.1:0-10345 GCA_035544375.1 Thermoanaerobaculia bacterium | reverse complement strand
CGGCTGGCCACCTGGGAGATGCTGCGCGGCCGGTACCGGACCTGGTTCTGGGCGGCAGCGGCGCTGGTCGCGGCGGCGGTTGGGCTGGCCACCGTGGCGTCAAGCGGCGCCTCCTGGCTCGGCGCCGTCTCGACAGGCGCGGCCATCGGCGCCGTGCCGGGCATTGCCGCCGTCGGCGCCGCCATGGCGCCGCTCCTGGCCCTGCTCGGGTTGCTGGCCTTCGAGCATGCCTACGTCCAGGCCGGCCAGTCGGTGCCCCTTGCCTAGCCTGACTGCGCCGAGGCTCCTGGTCTTTTCCCAGGCGCCGGCTCCGGAGAGCGACGACAGATGAGCCTCGAAGAGCTGGCACGGCGGGTGAGCGCGGCCCGGGCCGCCACCGAAGCGCGGGGGGAGACGTTCTATCCCGGGGCCAGCCGGGTCCATCTCGCGGCGTTCCCGCCCAAGGAGCGCTGGGACGACTGGGTGGAGCTCGACTCGCGCGCCTGGCCGCGGCGGGTGGAGCGGCGCTACCTGCTGGTGCCGACGACCTGTTTCAACTGCGAGTCCGCCTGCGGCCTGCTCGCCTACGTGGACCGCGAGAGCTTGCAGATCCGGAAGTTCGAGGGCAACCCCGAGCACCCCGGCTCGCGCGGCCGCAACTGCGCCAAGGGTCCGGCCACCCTGAACCAGGTCACCGACCCGGACCGCATCCTCCATCCGCTCAAGCGCGCCGGGCGCCGCGGCGAGGGCAGGTGGGAGCAGGTGGGCTGGGACGAGGTGCTCGACGTGCTGGCGCGGCGCATCCGCGCCGCGATCGTCGAGCGGCGCCAGGGCGAGATCATGTATCACGTCGGGCGCCCGGGCGAGGACGGGTTCACCGAGCGGGTGCTCGCCAACTGGGGCGTGGACGGCCACAACAGCCACACCAACATCTGCTCGGCGGCGGCCCGCACCGGCTACCACCTGTGGTGCGGGATCGACCGGCCCAGCCCCGACCACGCCAATGCCAAGGTCATCCTGCTGGTGAGCGCCCACCTCGAAAGCGGCCATTACTTCAATCCGCACGCCCAGCGCATCATGGAAGGCAAGCAGAGCGGCGCCAAGCTGATCGTCCTCGACTCGCGCCTCTCCAACACCGCCACCCATGCCGACATCTGGGCGGCGCCCATTCCGGGCTCCGAACCCGCGATCTTCCTGGCGATCGCCAACCACCTCGTCAAGCACCGGCTCTACGACCGCGAGTTCGTGCGCCGCTGGTGGAACTGGCAGCAATACCTCGAGGCCGAGCACCCGGAGCTGCCGGCGACCTTCGCCAGCTTCGAGACGGTGCTGGCGGCGCTCTACGAACGCTACAGCTTCGACTACGCGGCCGCCGAATCGGGCGTCGCCGCGGCGGTCCTCGCGCAGATGGCGGCGGCGGTGGCGGGCGCCGGCACCCGCCTGGCCACCCACACCTGGCGCAGCGCCGCCTCGGGCAACCTCGGCGGCTGGCAGGTCGCGCGCACCCTGTTCCTGCTCAACGCGCTGCTCGGGGCGGTGGCCACTCCGGGAGGCACCTACCCCAACGCCTGGAACAAGTTCGTCCCCAAGCCCATCCACATGCCGCGCCACCCCGGCCACTGGAACGAGCTGAACTGGCCCGGGGAATACCCGCTCGCCACCTACGAGCTCTCGTTCCTGCTGCCGCACCTGCTCAAGGAGGGGCGCGGCCGGCTCGACGTCTACTTCACGCGGGTCTACAACCCGGTGTGGACCAATCCCGACGGCTTCACCTGGATCGAGGCGCTGACCGACGAGCGCCTGGTCGGCCTGCACGTGGCGCTCACCCCGACCTGGAACGAGACCGCGTACTTCGCCGACTACGTCCTGCCCATGGGCCACGGCGCCGAGCGCCATGACATCCATTCCTACGAGACTCACGACGCGCAGTGGCTCGGCTTCCGCCAGCCGGTGCTGCTGGCCGCGCGCGAGCGCCTGGGCGAGGCCGTGCGGGACAGCCGCGAGGCCAATCCCGGCGAGGTCTGGGAAGAGAACGACTTCTGGCTCGAGCTGACCTGGCGCATCGATCCCGACGGCAGCCTGGGCATCCGCCAGTTCGCCGAGTCGGCGGCGCGCCCCGGCGAAAGGCTCGGCGTCGAGGAGTACTACCGCTACATCTTCGAGCGCTCCGTGCCCGGCCTGCCGGAGCGGGCCGCCGCCGCCGGGCTCGAGCCGCTGGCCTTCATGCGCCGCTACGGCGCCTTCGAGATCGCGCGCCAGGTCGGGTCTCTGCACGAGCGCGAGGTCGCGGCGGCGGAGCTCGAGGACGCCGCCGAGGACGGCTACGGCCGCGTCTACACGCGGGCGCCGAAGCCGGCGTCCCCCAACCTCGTGCCGGTCGGCAACCCCGATCCGGACGCCGACGGGCGCCGCCCTGCCGGCGTGCGCGTGGACGGCAAGGTGCTGGCCGGGTTCCCCACTCCCAGCGGCCGGCTCGAGTTCTACTCCGCGACGCTGGCCGCCTGGGGCTGGCGCGAGCAGGCGCTGCCGTCCTACGTCAGGAGCCACGTCCATCCGGAGACTCTCGGCAAGGACCGCCTGTGCCTGATCTCCACCTTCCGGCTGCCGGTCCACATCCACACCCGCAGCGCCAACGCCAAGTGGCTGGACGAGATCGCCCACAGCAATCCGCTGTGGATCCATCCCGTCGATGCCGGGAGGCTGGGGATCGCGACCGGGGACCTGGTCCGCATCGAAACCGAGATCGGCCACTTCGTCGACAAGGCGTGGGTGACGGAAGGCATCCGGCCCGGGGTGGTGGCCTGCAGCCACCACATGGGGCGCTGGAAGCTCGCCGATCAGGCCCGCCCGGACCTTCTCGGCCAGCAGGCGCGCCCGGGCCGGGCCGGCGCGCCGGGTCAAGAGGGGCAGCGGGGACCGCAGGGCAAGCCGGGCAGCCAGGGGCAAGAGGGGCAGCGGCAGCTCATGGCCACCGTGGCGCTCGGCCGGGACGGCAGCCGCTGGAGCTTGCAGCGGCAGGCCGGCGTCGGGCCCTATGCTTCGAGCGATCCCGACTCGACGCGGATCTGGTGGACCGACGTCGGCGTGCACCAGAACCTCACCTTTCCCGTCCACCCGGACCCCATCTCCGGCATGCACTGCTGGCACCAGGCCGTGCGGGTCAGGAAGGCCGAGCCGGGCGACCGCTACGGCGAGATCGCCGCCGACACCGAGAGATCGCACCGGGTCTTCCGGGAGTGGCTCGCGGAGACCAGGCCGGCGGCCACCCATTCGCCGGACGGCACGCGGCGCCCCCACTGGCTCATCCGGCCGCTCCGCCCCTCGCGCGAGGCCTACCGCCTGCCCACGCCAGGCCCCGCCGGCGGCCATGATCCTGCCCGCCCGGCGGGTCCCGAAGGGCTTCGCGGGTCCGCCGCTCCCAGCTCTCCTGCCGCTCCGGCCGGCTCTGCCGGTCCGTCCGATCCGTAAATCTGGTGGCCGGCCGGTGGAGGCGGAGATCTTCAGGGCCCTGGGAGCCTTGAGCGAATCGCCGGCGCCCGAGCTACAGGCGGTCGCCGACATCCTGGGTCTCGGTCCGCTGCCCGGCCGTGCCGCCCACGGCGAGCTGTTCCTCTTCCAGCTCTACCCCTACGCCTCGGTCTACCTGGGAGCCGAGGGGATGATGGGAGGGGAGGCGGCGGACCGGATCGCCGGGTTCTGGCGGGCCCTAGGGCAGACGCCGCCGGCGGAGCCGGACCACCTGGCGGTGATGCTCGGCCTGCACGCGCGTCTCGGCGAGCTCGAGCGGCAGGCCGCGGACGCCCCGGCGCGCGAGCGCTGGCGGCACGCGCGCGGCGCCTTCCTGTGGGAGCACCTGTTGAGCTGGCTGCCGGTCTTCCTGATGAAGCTCGAAGACCTCGGGGAGCCCGGGGGGCTCGACGAGGGGGTCGATGCGGGGGTGTCAGGAGCGCCCGCGGATGCTTTCTACCGGCGGTGGGCGGCCTTGCTCGGCGAGGCGCTGCGCGCCGAGGCGGCGACCCTGTCCTTGCCCGAGGGGCCGGAGTGCCTGCCGCTCCACCTGCGCGCCGCGCCCGGCTGCGTCGATCCGAGGCGCGATGGGCTCGAGGGCTTTCTCGCTTCGCTGCTCACCCCGGTGCGCAGCGGCATCGTGCTCGTCCGCGCCGACCTGGCGCGAGCTGCCCGCGAGCTGGCGCTGGGCCTGCGGCTTGGCGAGCGCCGCCTGGTGCTCCAGGCAATGTTCGAGCAAGACGCCGGGCCGGTGCTGGGCTGGCTGGCGCAGGAAGCCGCGGCCTGGGCGGCGAGGCACCGGCCGGCGGTCCCTGCCGCGGCGCCCCTGGCAGCCTTCTGGCAGGACCGCGCCGCAGCCACGGCCCGCCTGCTCGGCGAGCTGAGGTCAGACCTCTAGCCCATCCCTGCCCATAGGCACGCGGGCTCCCGCGGGTCAGGCGGCGGGACGGCTGGCGTGGCGGGCGACCACCTGCCAGCGGCCGTCGCGCTTGACCCAGATGTCGGTGATCAGGAATTCGCCGCTCCAGTCCTGGCCGGCGAACGTCGCGGTCTGCTGGAACTGGGCGTTGATGACCGCGGTGTCGCCGTAGATGCGCACGTTCATCCTCTCGAAGCTGAAGCCGTCGCCGCGCACCAGCTTGAGGGTCGAGTCGATGTACTGGCGCTTGTTGGTGGTCTCGCCCTTCGAGCGCGAGCTGGTCAGGGTGAAATCGTCGGCGACGATGTTCTCGAGGGCGCCCGGATCGGGCAGCTGCCAGGCCCGCGCCCATTCGTTCTCCATCTTCACCAGCTCCTGCTCGATCAACGGGCTGGGGAACTGCTGGGTCTGTCTCATGGCTTGCCCCTCGCCCTGCGTCAGGCCGCGCGCGGTAGTGTCGCCGGGACGGCCCGCCAGGCCGTCACCCGTGGTGGGTCGGCGGTCGTGGGGGTGCGCTCCCGGGGACTCCCGGCCCGCTGTGCTCGATGACATAAGGGTAACGGGCGCGCGATTCGGCTGTCAAACGCGGCCCATGGTAAAGTTACCGGCCTTCTCGCGGTCCGTCTCCGGCGCTCGCCGTGCCAGGACCCGAGCTTCCCTGAAGAGAGAAAGGAGCGCCTGCGCGAAGCGCGATGCCTGCAACCGCGACGATGACGAGCCGCTGGACCGCCGCCGATTCGATGGATCTTTACAACATCAACGGCTGGGGCAACAACTACTTCTCGGTCAATGAGCGGGGCCACATTTCGGTCCATCCGGCAGGAGTCGGCGCACCGGCGATCGACCTCAAGGAGCTGGTCGACGAGGTGCGCCAGCGAGGCATCGGGCTGCCGCTGCTCATCCGCTTCTCGGAAATCATCAAGGCCCGGGTGGTGGAGCTCAACGAAGCGTTCGGCCGCGCCATCTCGGAGTACGGCTATCGCAACGTTTACCGCGGCGTCTATCCGATCAAGGTGAACCAGGACCGCTACCTGGTGGAGCGGTTGGTGGCCTACGGCCGGCCTTACCATTTCGGCCTCGAAGCGGGCTCCAAGCCCGAGCTGCTGGCGGTCATGGCGATGCTCGAGGACGAGGAGGCGCTGATCGTCTGCAACGGCTACAAGGACGAGGAGTACGTCGAGACGGCGCTGCTCGCCAGCAAGCTCGGCCGCAACGTGATCCTGGTGGTCGAGAAGCCTTCGGAGCTGGCGCTCATCCGCCAGATCAGCGTCAAGACCGGAGTGCGGCCGCGCATCGGCATCCGCTCCCGCCTGTCGGCCCGCGGCGCCGGCCACTGGGAGGCGTCGGGCGGCGACCGCTCGAAATTCGGCCTCTCCGGCCGCGACCTGCTCAACGCCGTCGACTACCTGCGCGAGCACGGCATGCTCGACACCTTCGAGCTGCTGCATTTCCACCTCGGCAGCCAGATCTCCTCCATCCGCTCGATCAAGGACGCCCTGCGCGAGGCGGCGCAGATCTACGTCAACCTGGTCAAGATGGGCGCTTCGATGCGCTACCTCGACGTCGGCGGCGGCCTGGGCATCGACTACGACGGCTCGAACACCAACTTCGCCTCGTCGCTCAATTATACGCTTCAGGAATACGCCAACGACATCGTGTTCGGCGTCATGGAAGTGTGCGATCACGAGGAGGTGCCGCATCCCATCCTGGTGTCCGAATCGGGCCGGGCCACCGTGGCGCATCACGCGGTGCTCATCGTCGAGGCCCTGGGCGTCGCCGAGTTCTCGGTCGGGGCGCTGCCGTCGCAGCTGCCGCCGGATGCCGAGCTGCCGCTCAAGCACCTCTTCGAGACCTGCCGCGAGGTGTCGCGCAAGAACCTGCTCGAGTCCTACCACGACGCCATCTCCTACCGCGACGAGTGCCTCAGCCTGTTCAACCTCGGCCACCTGTCGCTCGACAACCGCGGCCTGGCCGAGGACCTGTTCTGGGCGACCTGCCAGAAGATCCTCAAGATCACCCGCACCCTGGCGCAGGTCCCCGAGGACCTGGAGGGGCTCGAGCGCACCCTGGCCGATACCTACTTCTGCAACTTCTCGGTTTTCCAATCGTTGCCCGACTCCTGGGCGATCGATCAGCTGTTCCCGATCCTGCCCATCCACCGGTTGCACGAGGAGCCCGCGAACCGGGCGGTGCTCGCCGACATCACCTGCGACTCGGACGGCAAGATCGATCACTTCATCGACCGCCGCGACGTCAAGAGCGTCATCGAGCTGCACTCCCTGCAGCCCGGTGACGCGTATTACCTCGGCGCCTTCCTGGTGGGGGCCTACCAGGAGATCCTGGGCGACCTGCACAACCTCTTCGGCGACACCAACACGGTGCACGTCTCGCTCGACGCCGAGGAAGGGTATACCATCGATGGCGTGGTCACCGGCGACAGCGTGGCCGACGTGCTGCGCTACGTGCGCTACAACCGCGGCGAGCTGGTGGCGCGGGTGCGGCAGGCGGCCGAGGCGGCGTTGCGCGCCAAGCGCATGACGCTCGAAGAGTCGCGCCTGCTGGTGCGCCGCTACGAGGAAGGGCTGTCGGGTTACACCTATCTGGAACAGGACTGACGGGCGGGCCCGCGCCGATCCGGCGCGCCCCGCCGCCGACGCTTGCCAACCGACGCTTGCCACCGAAAGGACCCCCCTGCCATGAGCAGCAGCAGCGCCGCCGTCGACGTCGAGCCCCTGATCGAGAGCCTGCGTGCCGCCGTCCGGCTGCGCGACACCGCGGCCATCGCCGCGCAGATCAAGGACGACCTGGAAAACTTCATCCCGGCGGAGGGACTGCGGCTGCCCGAGCGCTTTCGCCGCACCCACGCCGACAGCTACTGCCGGCGCCTGCTGTACCGCGATCCGGATCTCGGCTTCACCGCCCTGGTCATGACCTGGGGCCCCGGCCAGCGCACCGCGCTGCATGATCATGCCGGGATCTGGTGCGTCGAAGGCGTGGTCGAGGGCGAGCTCGAGGTGACGCGCTACCATCTGCTCGACGAGACCGCCGGCGGACTCTGCCGCTTCGAGGAGAAGGGCAGCGTACGGGCGCGGGCAGGCTCGGCGGGAGCGCTCATCCCCCCCTTCGAGCATCACGTGCTCGCCAACGTCGATCCCGAGCACATCGCGCTCACGCTGCACGTCTACGGCGGCGAGATGGACCACTGCTCGGCGTTCGTGCCCGAGCCGGACGGCCGCTACCGCCGCCAGGGCAAGCAGCTCAGCTACGACGATTGAAGACGACTGCGGCCGGCGAGCGCGGGACTACCTGACGCCGGCCAGCGCGCTTGCCGCGGCGGCGGCCGGCACAGCTGCCGCTCCGACCGGCGTTTCGAGCAGCACCGAGAAGCCCAGCAGACCGAAGATCCGCTGCACATAGTCCCGGGTCTCGGAGAACGGGGGCACGCCGCCGAAGCGGTCCACCGCGCCTTCGCCGGCGTTGTAGGCGGCGAGCACCCGGACGGGATCGTCGCCGAAGCGATCGACCAGCCAGCGGAGATAGCGGCTTGCGGTTTCGAGGTTCTTGCGCGGGTTGAAGAGATCGCGCTTGCGCGGCAGCCCGAAGCGGCGAGCGGTCGAGGGCAGCACCTGCATCAGCCCGCAGGCGCCCTTGCGCGAGCGGGCGTGGGGATTGAAGTCCGATTCCACCTTGGCGATCGCCGCCACCAGCAGCGGGTTGAGCGCATAGTTGCGGGCAATCTGGTAGATCAGCTTGCCGAAGGGCCGTTGCGGCACCCCGAAGGCGGCGTCGAAGCCGAGTGCGGGGTGGGGTTCGGGGACCGGCTTCGGGGCGGCGGCTGCCGGAGACTTAAGGCTCGGGGCGCCAGGGGAGACGGCGGCGGCCGTGGCGGGGTTGGACGGAGGAGAGGAGAGGTTGGCCGGGGCGATGGTGGCGGCCGGCGCCGGCTGCGGATCGAGAGCGGCGCTGGTGGCGCCGAGGACGCCGGCGGCGCTGGATGCGCCGGCGCGGCCGGAACCAGGGGAGATCTGGGGGCCGGGCGCCACCGCCGAAACCAGCGGCGGGGGAGGCTCCGCCCCACCCGCGGCAGGCTCCGATTGCTGCCGCGGCGGCGGCGGTTCGGCGGCCGTCGGCAGGTCGCCGGCGAAGCCGCGGAACGTGCCCGCGGGCAGGGCGGTGGCGCCGACGATGACGGCGGTCGTGCCGGCGTAGGCCTCGGCCAGCGCCTGGCAGACACTGGCCCGATCGACCAACCCGGCCTTTGGCGAAATGGGTGCCAGCGGCGCGAGCAGCGAGGCGGCGCCGCCCGGGGCAGTGGGACCGACGGGGCGCGGGTCCGCGTTCGGCATCCGCGGCAGCTCGGCTGCCCGGGCGCCGAGCGCACCGGCGAGGCCGAGGATCAACAAGGCGCCGTAGAGGAGCCAGCGAGAGCCGGCGGTCGCGGCTCCGATGGTCGCCAGTCGCGACACTCCTTGGTGGTCGGTCGCGGCCCGCCCCGCCGCCAAGCCAGCCGAACCGGCGACCCGCGGCGAGCGACGGCAGTCTGGCGATAGCGATCGCATTAGACTCCCTTCGATCTCCGTAAAGCTCTGTCACTGCACCAAGAGGCAAGGACTGAGGGGGCATTGATACTAGAACCGTCACCGGTCTGTCAATCGCGAATCGAGCGGAAGTGGGCCGCGTGTGCCGCTCCCCGTGCGCCGCGGAGAGCCGCCGGCAAGTGTGCTAGCTTGAAGGACCGGAGCCCGTTTGGGCCCGTCCTGGGGAGATCGTCCGGAGGTCGATCATGAATAGCCGGCCCAGCCGATCACGCCGCCGCTCGGGCGGCCGGCGGCGCCGCGGCGCGGTGCGTCCGCTGTGGCCGCTGCTCGGGCTGGCTCTGCTGGCTCTGCTTGGCGCCGCCGCCGTGGCCCTGTTGCCCGGCCGCCGCCGCTCCACCGGCCACCCGGCGGACGAACCGGGCGATCTGCCCGAGCCGGCCGAGCCGGCCGATTCGGCCGATTCGATCGAGGCGGCCGAGCCTGAGCACCTTTGGATCGCCGGACCCGCGGGCAACCTGTTCGTCCGCGACAGCGGCGACGCCGGCTGCGGGCGCCTGCCGGTCCTCTTCGTGCACGGCCTGGCCGGCAATGGCGGACAGTGGGCGTTGCAGCTCGACCACCTGCGGCGGGGCCGGCGGGCGCTCGCCTTCGACCTGCGCGGCCATGGCGATTCCGACCCCGCCGAGGACGGCGCTTACGACGTTGCCGCGCTCGCCGCCGACGTCGTGGCGGTGGCGGACCACTTCGCGCTGCGGCGCTTCGTGCTGGCCGGGCACAGCCTGGGCGCGGCGGTCGGGATCGCCTATGCGGCCGCGCATCCGCAGCGGGTGGCGGGCCTGCTGCTGGTGGACCCCAACGGCGACCAGACCCGCATTCCGCGCGAGCAGATCGAGCCGTTCCTGGCGGCCTTGCGCGCCGAGCCGCTGGAGGAGCTGGAGGCGTACTTTCGCCAGCTGGTGGTGGGTGGTGACCGCGATGCCGCGCGCTGGGTGATCGAAGACCTGCGGTCGACCCACGAGGACGCCGTCGCACCCATCGTGGCCGCGGCCCTGGACTTCTCGCCGCTGCCCGCGCTGGCGCGCTACCCCGGACCCAAGCTGGCGGTGATCAGCGCCGCGAACGACCTCCCCTACAGCCTGCACAAGCTGCTGCCCGAGCTGCCGGTCCAGCTGGTCCGCGGCACCGGCCACTGGCTGATGATGGACCGGCCCGAAATCTTCAATTCCATCCTCGAGGCCTTCCTCGAACAGGTCGAGAGCGGTCCGGACTGATCCTGCGCCCTGCCGCACCGGCGTAACAATTCCCGCTGCGCATCGTTCCATGATCGAGGACGACGAGAGCGGTCGCGGCACCAGCCAGCCGCGACCGGCGCCGGTCCCAGGAGGGGACGACGACGTGCAAG
>DATKFK010000748.1:0-9682 GCA_035544375.1 Thermoanaerobaculia bacterium | reverse complement strand
CCGGAGACCGGCACCGCCGTCGAGACCCGGCGCCGGCCGAAGCGGCCGCGCCGCTACCAGGTGGTGTTCCACAACGACGACTACACCACCATGGAATTCGTCGTCGCCATGCTGATGAAGCACTTCCGCAAGCCGCCGGCGGAAGCCATGCACATCATGCTGCTGGTGCACCACAAGGGTGCCGGCGTCGCCGGCGTCTACAGCCGGGACGTGGCCGAGACCAAGGTCGCCGAGGTCCTCGCCGAGGCGCGGGAGGCGGGCATGCCCCTGCTGCTCACCGCCGAGCCGCAGGCCGCCCCCGATCCCGGCGCCCCGAACGGGGCCGGAGGGCCGGGCGCGCCCGCCCGCGGCCAAGCGAGCCCGGGAGACCTGCGGTGAGGCTCTCTCAAGACCTCGAGATCGCGCTGACCGTGGCGGTGACCGAGGCCGGGCGCCTCGGCCACGAGTATGCCGGCCCCGAGCACCTGCTCTATGCCCTGACCTTCGACGACGCCACCGGCAAGGTGCTGCGCCACGCCGGCACCGATCTCGACCTGCTGCGCCGCCAGCTCAACGGCCAGCTCGAGGACGAGCCGCGGGAGCAGCCCCGCGGCCGGTCGGGACGCGACGCCGGGGGCAGGCCGCGGCCGTCCCGCTCGGCCCGCTCGGCCGGCTCGGCTGGCTCGGCTGGCTCCCGACCCCCGGGTGGCTCCGGACGCCCGGCCGGCCCGACCGCCGCGACCGGAGCCAGGACCGAGCCGCGCCTGTCGCTCGGCCTGCGGCGGGCGCTCGAATGGGCGGGAGCGCACGCCGAGGCTGCCGGGAAGGCCGAGATCCAGGGCGCCGACGTGCTGGTGGCGATGCTCTCCGAGGTCGACTCGCACGCTGCCGAGCTGCTGGAGAGCCAGGGCGTGACGCGTCTCGACGTGGTCAGCTTCCTGGCGCACGGCATCTCGAAGCTGCACCAGGGCAGGGCGACCCCCGCACCGCGCCGCGGCCCGTGGGCCAGGGGCGAAGCCGGCGCCGCCGCCGTGCCCGGCGCGGCACCCGGCCCGGGCGGCGCGGAGCTCGACGACGACGAGGCCGCGGCGGCGCCGAGCGACGGCGACGAGGTGCTCGCCGCCTTCGCCCAGGACCTGACCGAGCTGGCCCGGCGCGGCGGCATCGATCCATTGATCGGCCGCGAGACCGAGCTGACGCGCACGCTCCACATCCTCAAGCGGCGGCGCAAGAACAACCCGATCTACGTCGGCGACCCGGGGGTCGGCAAGACCGCCCTGGTCGAAGGCCTGGCCCTGCGCATCGCCCGGGGCGAGGTGCCGGCGGCCTTCCGCGACACCCGCATCTATCGCCTGGACCTCGGCGCGCTGCTGGCCGGCACCCGCTACCGCGGCGACTTCGAGAACCGGCTCAAGGCGGTGCTGGCCTCCCTGGCGGCGCAGCCCAGCCCGGTCCTGTTCATCGACGAGATCCATAACCTGATCGGCGCCGGCAGCGCCGGGCGCGGCACCATGGACGCTTCCAACCTGCTCAAGCCGGCGCTCCAGCACGGCGGCCTGCGCTGCATCGGGGCGACCACCTGGGAGGAGTTCCGCCAAAGCTTCGAGCGCGATCAGGCGCTGGCCCGCCGCTTCCAGAAGGTCGAGGTGAACGAACCCACGGTCGACGAGACGGTGCGCATCTTCGGCGGCCTGCGCAGCCGCTACGAGGCGCATCATGGCGTGCGCTACACCGACGCGGGCGTCGCCGCCGCGGCCGAGCTCGCCAGCCGCTACCTGCGCGACCGGCGGCTGCCGGACAGCGCCATCGACCTGCTGGACGAGGCCGGGGCGACCATGGCGCTGGCCGGCGCGGCCACGGCCAATGCCGAGGCTCCGGGCAGAGGCGGGGACGCCGGCGTTCCAGGCGGCGTTCCAGCCGGCGTTCCAGGCGATGCCCCGGCTCCCGAGGACGGTGCCGCGCCACGCCCGATCGTCGACGTCGCCGACGTGGAGGCGGTGCTCGCCACCATGGCCCAGATTCCTGCCCGCCGCGTCCAGGGCGACGACCGGCAACGGCTGCGGGGGCTGCGCGAGGAGCTGGAAAAGGCGGTCTTCGGCCAGCGCGACGCGGTGGACCGGCTGGTGGCGTCGATCCAGGTGGCCCGCGCCGGCCTGCGCGACCGCGATCGGCCCGTCGGCTGCTTCCTGCTCACCGGCCCCACCGGCGTGGGCAAGACCGAGCTGGCGCGGCAGCTGGCGCTGGCGCTGGGTATCGGCTTCCTGCGTTTCGACATGAGCGAATACATGGAGCGCCACACCGTGTCGCGGCTGGTGGGGGCGCCCCCTGGCTACGTCGGCTTCGACCGCGGCGGCCTGCTGACCGAGGCGGTGGCCAAGAACCCGCACGCCGTGCTGCTGCTCGACGAGGTCGAAAAGGCGCACGAGGACGTCTTCAACCTGCTGCTCCAGGTGATGGACCACGGGACCCTGACCGATGCCAACGGCAAGCGCACCGACTTCCGCCACGTCATCCTGCTGATGACCTCGAACCTCGGCGCCCGCGAGATGGCACGCCGGCCGTTCGGCTTCGGCGCCAACCCGGAAGCAGGCCTGGCCGGGGGCGCCGGCGGCCGCGACGCCCACGACGCGCGCGACGCAGATGCCGAGCGCGCGTTCGAGCGCCTGTTCAGCCCCGAGTTCCGCAACCGGCTCGACGCCAGGCTGCAGTTCCGCCCGCTCTCTCGCGAGGTGATGGAGCAGATCGTCGACAAGCTGATCGCCGAGCTCGCCGTCCAGCTCGCGCCCAAGGCCGTGCGGATCGAGCTGGCCCCCGCCGCCCGCCGCCTGCTCGCGGAGCGCGGCTACGATCCGGCCTTCGGCGCGCGCCCGCTGGCCCGCCTCATCGACGAGACGGTCAAGCGCCCGCTCACCCAGGAGCTGCTGTTCGGCGCGCTGCAGGACGGGGGGGTCGCGACGGTCGATGCCGCCGTGCCGGACCCGGCCACCGCGGAGCCGCCCGAGATCGCGGTCCGGTGCCGGCCGGCAGCCCCGCCATCCCCGGCATCGATTGACGTGCCGTGACCATCAGCCCTGACATTTTTTTGCGCCAGCGCCTCTAGGCAGGTCCCATCCGTTTTCGCCATCTCGGCGACAACTCCATTGATATCAGTACCTTGGCTCTGCGAACACGGATCCCCGCGCGGGCTCGTCCCTGAGGCGCGGGCCTGGCGCGGGCAATGCACTGTCCCGGCGCAGCCAAGAGAGGCCGTGTGGGAGGGGACGAGCCGCGGGCGGGGATGACCGCGGCAGGGGGGTGGACGCCGGCGGCCCGGGTGCGAGGCGCCCGGGCCGCCGGCGGTCCGACGGTTCAAGACGTCGGCCGGCGGGAGGGCAGGCGACTCATCGAATCTGGCGCATAGGCACAAATGGCGATAAGCTCACGCGCGACAAGCGGTCAGCAGCACGTCGCGATTCAGGAGCGTTTCATGTTGGAGCCTTGCCGTGGACTTCCCCTCGCCTCAGCCCGCCGGCGCCAGGCGATCTCCTTTGCACCCGCAGCGATCCTCATCAGGGCGGCCGGCGTCGCCTTCGCGGCCGTCCTTGCCGCCGGCAGCCTGCACCCCCTCGCCGCGGCCACGGCCGCCACCCCGGCAGCCGCCGCCACTCTCGATCTTTCCTCGATTCCCTCGCTCCCCTCGCTTCCCTCGCTCACCTCGATTCCCTCGCTTCCCTCGCTCCGAACGGTGAGCGCGATAGCGCCGGGCGAGCCGGTCCAGAGGGTCAAGGCCCCCGACCTCGCGAGCGAAGCCGAGCTGATCCGCTTCGACCCGGAGCTGCTGCCGGCGCTGTTACGGGTGCGGCCCGGCGAGCGGGTGCGCGTCTCCGGCTGGCCGGTGGCGCCGGGAGCCCGCAGGGATGTGGTGATCGCGCGCCACGAGGTGTACGCCGCCGGCGCGCGCGTCCTGCAGGTCGACGCCGCCGGCGTCCGCGAGCTGCCGCGCTCGCGCCTGGTCTTCTTCTGGGGCACCGAGGCGGGCGACCCCGAGTCGGGGATCCTGATCTCGGTCGATCCGGTGAGCGGCATCTTCGAGAGCCTCAGCGAGTCGGCGGCGGGCCGGTATCAGCTCCGGCCGCTGGTGCCGGGAAAGGCCGGCCTTCACCTGGTGGCCACTGCCGAAGCCTTCCTGGCCGGCGTGACCGGGGGCAAGAAGCCCTCCTGGCACTGCGGCGAAGAGACCCTGGTGCCCCTGCCGCGAGCGGAAGCGGACCGGGCCCCCCGGACCGACCGCGCACCACGGGAGCCCGGAGCCGTCACGGCCGGCGGCGCGTTCAACCTGGCGACGGTCGCCATCGATACCGACCACGAGTTCATGGCGAACAAGTTCAACAACGACACCACCCAGGCCACCAACTACATCGCCAGCTTGTTCGCCGCCGTGAACGTCATGTACGAGCGCGACGTCCAGGTGGACCTGCAGGTCGGCGACACGATCCTGCGCACCTCGGCCGCCACCGATCCCTACACCGTCAATCCCAACGGCGAGGCCAGCGGCCAGGAGCTCAGCGAGTTCTCGACCTACTGGAGCACGCACTATGGCTCCGTCAACCGCACTCTCGCGGCGATGCTCTCGGGCAAGGAGCCGGACAGCAACTCCGCCTCCGGCATCGCCTGGGTCGCCGGCTTGTGCAACACCTCGTACGGCTACAGCGTCAACCAGATGTTCCTGATCGACTACCTGTACGGCGACTCGGAGATCTTCGGTCACGAGCTCGGACACAATTTCGGCTCCCAGCACACCCACTGCTACAGCCCGCCGATCGACATGTGCTACGGCCAGGAGGCTGGCTGCTACTCCGGTCCCACCAGCTGTCCGGCGGTGACCACCTTGAACGGCGTCACCGGCGTGACCGGCACGATGATGAGCTATTGCGACCTGCTGGGCGGCTGCAGCGTCTCGCTGGTCTTCCATCCGCGCGTCGTCGCCGTGCTGCAGAGCAACATCGCCCCCGCCCTGGGCGTCTGCATGACGGCCGCGGGACCGCAGCCGCCTTTGGTGAGCGGCATCAGCCCGAACCACGGGCCGGTCGCCGGCGGCACGCCGGTGGTCATCTCCGGCAGCAACTTCCAGAGCGGCGACACGGTGACCATCGGCGGCGTCGCCGCGACCGGCGTCGTCGTCTCGGGACCGGGCACGATCACCGCCACGACCGGCGCCCACGCGACCGGCACGGTGAACGTGGTGGTGACCGACAGCGGCGCCCACTCGAGCACCCTCGGCGGCGCCTACTTCTACGCGCCGGCGCCCGTCACCTCCCATTTCTACACGGTGACACCCTGCCGCGTGCTCGACACCCGCAACGCCAACGGGCCGCTGGGCGGTCCGGCGCTCGTCGCCAACCAGGTCAGGAACTTCACGATCGCCGGCAGCTGCGGCATCCCTACCTCGGCGGTCGCGGTGTCGGCCAACGTGACCGTCATCGGCGCCAACACCGGCAACCTCAGCCTCTTCCCCGGCAACGCCCTGCCGCTCGGCACCAGCAGCATCAACTTCGTCGGCGGCCAGGTCCGGGCCAACAACGCCATCCTGATGCTGGCGACTGACGGCACCGGCACCGTGGCGGTCCAGAACGTCGGCGCGACCGGCACGCAGTTCCTGCTCGACGTGAACGGCTACTTCCAGTAACCCGCGGCGGCCGGTCCTTCCCGGCTGGCCGCCGGCTTGGCCTCCCGCCCGGGCTCCCGCTTGGCCTCCCGCTTGGGCTCCAGTCATCCCCGACCTGTCACAACTGCGCGGCTCCCCCGGCCGCGCGAGTATGCTAGGTTTGCCGGCCGATCTTCTCTTGCGCCGCCATGACCGAACCACTGCTCGCAGCCCGCCGCCAGACCCTGCCGCCCTCCCCGCCGACCCCGGAGGTCGCCGCGCGCTGTCGCGGCCTCGTCAAGCGCTACGGGGAGGTGGTCGCCGTCGACGGCCTGGATCTCGAGGTGCGCCGCGGCGAGTGCTTCGGATTGCTCGGCCCCAACGGCGCCGGCAAGACCACGACGCTCGAGATCCTCGAAGGGCTCACCATCCCCGACGCCGGCGAGGTCGAGGTCCTGGGCGCCACCTGGGGCAAGGGGAGCCACGCCTTGCGCCAGCGCCTGGGCCTGGCGCTGCAGGAGACGCAGTTCAGCCCCAAGCTGACGGTGATCGAGACGCTGCGGCTGTTCCGCTCCTTCTACCTGCGCGGGCGCGCTCCCGAACAGGTGATCGCGCTGCTCTCCCTGGAGGAGAAGCGCGATGCGCCGGTGGGCAAGCTCTCCGGCGGCCAGAAGCAGCGCCTGGCGGTCGCCTGCGCGCTGGTGGGCGATCCGGAGCTCCTCTTCCTCGACGAGCCGACGACCGGTCTCGACCCGCAGAGCCGCTTGCAGCTCTGGGAGCAGGTGAGAGCGTTCCGGGCCGGCGGCGGCACCGTCGCCCTGACCACGCACTACATGGAGGAGGCCGAGCGCCTCTGCGACCGGGTGGCGATCATCGATCATGGGCGAGTCATCGCGCTCGGTGCTCCCGGCGAGCTGATCGCCTCGCTCCAGGCCGCCGACGTCGTCGAGTTCGCGTCCGAGCCCGAGATGCAGCGCGAGAGCCTGCTGCACCTCGAGGGAGTCCGCGAGGTCCGCCGCTTCGGCGCCAACTGGATGCTGAGCGTCGCGTCCCTGACCACCGGGGTGCCTGCCCTGCTGTCGGCCGTCGAGCGGTCGGGAGCCCGGCTGGCGAACCTCTCGACCCATCGCGCGACCCTGGAGGACGTGTTCGTCGCGCTCACCGGCCGGGCGCTGCGAGACGAATGACCGCGCCCGACCGCCCGCCGGGGAGCGTCCGCACCCCTGGGAGCCCCGCGATGAGCGAACGATCTTCGCCGCTGCTGCAGCTCACCCTGTCGCGTTTTCGGGAGTTCGTGCGCGAGCCCGAGGCGCTCTTCTGGGTCTTCGCCTTTCCGCTCCTGCTCGCCATCGCCCTGGGCCTGGCGTTCCGCAACAAGGCGCCGGACCGCATTCCGATCGGCATCGTGGCGGACGCCGGCGCCGGCCGTGCCGCCGCCGCGGCGCTGGCGCGGTCGCCGGTCCTGCTGATCAGGACGATGTCGCCGCACGACGGCATGGAGGCGCTGCGCACCGGGAAGATCTCGCTGCTCGTCGAGCCCGGCCCGCCGGCGGCCCGGGACGCGCCAGGCACGCCGGGAGATACCTCGCTCCGGCGGCCCTGGACCTTCCGCTTCGACCAGACCCGCCCCGACTCGCGCATCGCCCGGCTCGAAGCCGAGGACGCGCTGCAGCGCGCCGCCGGGCGCACCGACGCGGTCGCCGTCCGCAGCGAGCTGGTCACCGAGAAGGGCTCGCGCTACATCGACTTCCTGATTCCCGGCCTGCTCGGCCTGAACCTCATGGGAACCGGCATCTGGAGCCTGGCGTTCGGCATCACCAACGCCCGCCAGAAGCAGCTGCTGAAGCGGCTGGTGGCGACGCCCATGCGCCGCAGCCAATACCTGCTGTCGCAGGTGCTCGGGCGCCTCGTCTTCCTGCTGCCCGAGGTCGTCATCCTGGTGGGCATCGGCTGGCTGGTCTTCGGCGTCGCGGTGCGCGGATCGCTCTGGCTTCTGCTGGCCGCCAGCCTGGTCGGCTCCATGACCTTCTGCGGCCTGGGGCTGCTGGTTGCTTCGCGGGCCCGGACCATCGAGGGAGCGAGCGGCCTGGCCAACCTGGTGATGATGCCGATGTGGCTGCTGTCGGGGGTCTTCTTCTCCTCCGAGCGGTTCCCGGACCTGGTGCAGCCGCTCATCCGCGCGCTGCCGCTGACGGCGCTCAACGATGCGCTGCGTGGCATCATCACCGAGGGGCGGCCGCTGCCCGCCGTGACCCCGCAGCTCGCGATCGTGGCGCTCTGGGGCATCGCCAGCTTCCTGCTGGCACTCAAGATCTTCCGCTGGCGCTAAATGCAATGTAGGATGAGATAATGTCAACCGCAGAAAGCGAACGCATCATCTCGTTGCTCAAGAACGCGATCCACCTCTCGAACTACACCTACCGAGACGTCGAGCGCCAGCTTGGGTGGCGGGTGGGCACGATCACCCGTTTGCTGCGCGGTGGCCTTGGCCTCAAGGTGGAGTACCTGCTGAGCATCCTGCGCGCCATCGGCTTCTCGCCCGGGCGGTTCTTCGCGGCGGCCTGTCCCGCGGGCGACGCCGGGCCGGCCGAGGACCGCCTGTACCGGATGCTCCAGCAGATGTACGGGGAGGCGGACGCCTCGCGCACCGCGACGTCTCAGGGACCCGGGGCCGGGTCCGATGAGATCGGCGAGCTCGACAGGATCGACGAGATGGTGCGTGCGTCGCTGCGCAAGCTCATCGGCATCGCGGGCCCGGCGGCCGGCGGGCCCGACCCCGAGCCCTGATTCCGACGGCGACCGGCGGCAACCGGACGACGGCCGGCGGCGCGGCGTCACCGGCCGGCAAGTCGCGGATGCCCGGTCAGGCCGAGCGGACGAGCAGGCTGGGTTGCTCGTCGGGGGCCGCGTCGCGCAGCAGCTGCAGGATCTGGCCCACCAGCTCCGTCGTGGCCACGGGGGACTTCTCCAGGCGCGACCTCAGGCCCTCGAGAGCGCTCGCGACGTCCCGGTTGATGGCGAGGCCGAGGATGAGCTGCGCGCCTTCGAGGGCCAGGTCGCGCGCCAGGTTCTCGCGTCCCTGGCGCAGCCGCACGGACGCCAGCTCGACGGTGGCCACCGCCTCGGCGAGCAGCCTGCCCGCCTCGCGCAGGCCGACGCGCACCTCCTCGAAGGCGCGCTCGGCGCGGCCCAGGTCGTCGAGGCCGGCGTAGATCTGCGCCTGCAGCCAGCGCAGCTTCAGGCGGTCCTGGCGTCCGGCGTGCTGTTCGTAGAGGCCGAGGTGCCGCCACAGGAGCGACCGCGCCTCGCGGCAGCGGCCGTCCTCCATCAGGCAAACCGCGGTGTTGTGGACCGCCGCCAGCACCAGCGGGCCGTCCTGCCCGGGATCGATCATCCCCAGCCCCTCGGTGAGCAGCTCGATCGCCTCCTGCCGGCGCCCGGTGGGAGTGGTGAACAGCCCCTTCTTGATCAGGCAGCGTCCTGCCAGGTGCGGATCGCCATAACGGCGATAGGTGCGCAGCGCCGCGTCCAGGGCCGTCAGGGCCGCCGCGAGCTCGCCGCGGCCGGCATGGACGTTGGCCTCCACCTCGAGCAGGCGGGCCCCCAGCAGCCGGTCCTGGCTGCCTTCGGCGAAGTGCCGGCGCGCCGCTTCGAGGCTGGACTGCGCCTCCTCGAGGCGGTCCATGACGCGATAGGCGTTGGCCAGCTCGCTCGCCGCGCGCGCCTGGAAGTCCTTCACCTGGCCGGCGCTGAAGCCCTCTTCCCCAAGACCGGCCGCGGCCGTCGCGGCCAGCTCCGCGAGCTTGACCATCAGCTTGGGTTCCTCGCGGCGCATCGCCCAGCTGCGCTCGAGCAGGGCCTCGTAACCCGCGAAGCCGCGCAGGTCGGCAGGCAGCTCGCGCAGCCTGTCGAGACCCTCGCCGCCCAGCTGGGCCAGCGCTTCGTGGGCCTTGGCGCTGCTCCGCGCCGCCTTCTCGCCATGCCGCATGACCGCGGCGAAGGCGCGGTCGATGGCGCGGTCGTAGGCATTCTCGACCAGGGTCCGATCCGGCTCCTCGGTGGATCCCTGGCTGGCGGTGG
>DATKFK010000747.1:0-5829 GCA_035544375.1 Thermoanaerobaculia bacterium | reverse complement strand
CCCGACGGCGTTGCGCTCGGCAAGAGCCCCATGCAGGAGTCGAAGATCATGACCGCGGACGAGTGTGCCGCCAAAATCGTGGCCGCGATGGAGAAACGCCAGCGCCTCCGCATCCTCTCCCTGCGTGGAAGGCTGGGCCGCTACGTGAGGCTGGTGGCCCCCGGCCTCATCGACGCGATCGCGGCACGGGCGGTGCGGCTGGGGAGGTAAGGCAGCCAGTCGAGCGGACTCGACCCGGGCTATCGACCGCAATCGCTGGCGAGGGCGTGGAGCTTCAAGATCGTTGCCCAGTTGCGGGTGGTCGCGGCATCGCGGAGCACGCGGCCGATGGCTTCGGCCAGCTGGCTCGCCATGCCCGCCGCGCACCAGGCGTAGGCCGCGCGCTCGCCAACGGCCAGGGCGTCCGGTGCCCAGTCTTGCTTGAGCAAGGGCTCCAATCGCGTCCGGTCCGCCTTGTTGGCGAGGACGCTGACGAGCAGGCGCGAGGGATCCGTGGAGATTTCAAGGAGGGAGTTCGCTGCCACGATGGCGGCAAGCTCCGCGGCGGTGATCACGATCACGCGGGCGGAGACTCCCAGCCGGGTCGGCAGCGATTGCTCGATGCGCGACGCGGCATTAACTTCGGCAGGAGCGGTGAAGACGACGTTGCCGCTGTTGAGCAAGGTCCGCACGTCACCATAGCCGAGGCTCTCGACCAGGGCGCGAAGATCGGCCATCGCGACGCGCTTCGCACGTCCGACGTTGATGCCGCGCAACAAGGCGATCTGTGTGCCGGTCGTCATCAGAGTGAAAGGAGGTGGATCTCGTCGCCGATGCGGATGTTTCCCGTCGTGAACGTCGAACCATAGACGCCGGCATAGGCTTCATGGCTCTGGCCCACCGCGCGTAGGACCCGCGGGTCGGGCGCAGCCGTCTCCGGGTCGAGGTTGACCATGGGACAGCGCAGATCGCGCCTCGCGACGGCCATCGCAGCCCCCCCGGAACCGAAGGCAAGGATGTGACCGATCCAGGAATCCTCCGCGAAGGGCTCGTCGCTCGCCAGCTCGGCCACGATGTTCGGTCGGAATCGGCGCGGGTCGAGCTCGCGGCCCGAGGCGCGTTCGAGCGCCATCAGCGTCGAGGCGCTGATGAGCGAGACCGGCGCCTCGTCGTAGATGCCGTGCCGCAGATAAAGCAGCTCGACTGGCTGACCGTGCGTTTGCGACAGTCGTTCGCGCAGCGCGGCGCCGTTCGCTTCGAGATCCTCCCCTTCCGGCGTGACGACACGAAGCGTCCGGACGTCGCCTTCGGCGCCGGCATTGTAGGGGCGGTAGCACACGAGCGCCGCGAGCTTGGTGGCGGTCAGCCAGGGCACCTCGCTCATATCCCCGACGCGGCGAAAACCGAAACGGCGATCCCGGGCAAGGCCGTTCCAGCTCAACTCGGCGACGGGGATCGGTTCGGCCGCCATGGATTTGATGGGGTAGCGATAGAGGCTGCGGACGACAGCAACGGGCGTCATTCCCAGGAAGCCTATCCGAGATCGAGCATTTTGGGGGCGCTCAGGGGCAAGCCAAGGCGGCGGTGTCCTGGATTGGCGCGAAGGCGGTGTTCGCCGGGTTGGTCTCGCTCCGAGGAAGGCTGGGCCGCTACGTGCGGCTGGTAGCCCCGGGCCTCATCGACGCGATTGCGGCCCGGGCGGTGCGGCTGGGGAGGTAGGGGCCGCCGTCCGCCGCCCGAGCTACTTGTGAAGCGCCTGCACGGCCGGCTCGACCCAGGAATAGAAGAAATGGTTGATCTGCGGGAACTGCGCCATGAGATAGGTGAGCAGCGGCAGTGCCGCAAACGACCCCGTGCGTATCCAGAAGTCCGTGCCCAGCTCGCCGGGCGTGGTTCTGGTGAGATGACTGAGCGTATTGTCGCGGTGCGCCTGTGCGAACACCAACGTCGCCGTGCCCAAGACATAGAGCAAAAGGATGGCGCTCAGCGCCGCAATCGTGGCGCGCGGCTGAAAGGGATAGGAGTTGATACCCACCATGACCAGGATGTACATGCCCCCGACCGCCATCATCAGCGAGCGGATCCGCATCAGCACCACCAGCAGAAAGCTCACGTAGACCATGCAGACGAACTGTTCCCAGGCTTTCTTCCCGGGAACTTCCTCCCCGTGCTCCTTGTCCTTTTCCCAGAACGGGGCGAGAAAGTCCAGACCCTTCCCGGCCGCAAGGGCCAGGTGACGCTGGAGCCGCTGCAATTCCTCACCGAAGGCGAGCTCTGCTCGACGCCTGGTCCGCATAGCTTCTCGCGACTCTTTGAATCGGCGCACCAGGCGATTGAATGGATGCCGGTCCGCGGGAAAAACTTCTCTGCCGGAGCGGCGATTGCGACCCGTTGGCGGCGAGATTCTTCCCCAGTCATTGCGTAGCTCGCTCAAGTCCGCTTTCATCGCGCGCGCGAGGTCCGGCGCCTGGCTGATCGTTCCCTCGGCCCTCGTGAAGGCCTCCCTGACGCGCGCCAGCAGGCTCACGAACTCCGAGCTGGTGACCAGGCTCATGCGCCACAGGGTCTTGCAAGAGAGCCATTCCAAACCCTTGAACCCTTCGCGCAGGGGCCGCGCATCGAGTGCGACCAGGAGTTGGCGGGTCTTCAGCCAGATGCGAAAGAGCCTGGCGGTCGAGCCGGCGATCCAGACGCCCGAGACGATGAACAGCGCCGAGAGTGCTCTCTCGAGGTTGGGCTCCTCGAGAGTCATCAGCGGCCGCCGTCCGTTCAGCAGCAGCCATACGGCGCCAGCCAGGGCGGCCAAAACCAGGTAGTGCCCAAGGGAGGAGAGCTGAGGCTGCAGCGTGTCCAGCAGTTCGGTGACAGCTTGGTTGGCGTACCGTTCCCCGGTGGCAGCGTCGTCGCTCTCGGTCAGCGGCACCGCGAGGAACTCGTTCGCCTTTTTCGGCAACTGGGGGCGCCGCCCGTCGAGCAGCAACGCACTCCCGGCAGCGACGTAGAACGCCCACCAGACTCCCGCTCCGAGCATGAGGAGCATCGGCAGTGCCGGCGAGAGGCCCGAGGTGAGCTGCAACGAGCGCAGCATGGTGAAGCGTTGAATGCTGGGCTCGCTGTTCGAGCCCTGTGCCATCCACCACAGACCGAGCAGTGGCGAGGCAATCACCATGATCAGCGAGGCCCTGACTGGCCAGCTTGCCGTTTTCCTCTCTGGTTTCTCGAGGATGACGGGTGGGTTTCCGGCTTTCCTTAGCACGGCGCCGCCGAGGCCATGCTGCTCCTTCGAGGCTCCCATGAACCACCACAGCGCGAGCACCGGAGCGCTGATCACCGCGATCAGCAAGATGCGGATCGGCGCCCGCCTGGCGTTCTCCTGGGCGCGCTTCTCGATCGACGCGGCGCGGGAAGAGCTGGCGTTGCAGAGCGAGCCCTTTTCCGGCAGCCTGGCACGGCCGCTCAGATGCGTGATGGCGGGCGCCATCACCACGAGGACGCCGATCGAGGAAACCGCTATCCAGGTCCCTGCATCCTCTATCGGCGAGAGCCCACTGGTGACAAAGGGCTGTAGGAACAGTGTGAAGATACCGACGAAGAAGCATGAGGCGGCCGCGATAATCGGCGCCGGAGCGTCGGCGACAGGCGGTGCGATCTGCGCGAAGATCTGGGTGCTCGAGCGCACGGACGCAAACCAAAGAGAGGATGCGAAGCCGAGAGCAAGGCCGAGGGCAGCCAGGTTCGCCACCTTCCAGGAGATCGGCACGACGACCTTGAATGGATCTGCTGCCTGGAACTGGCTTGCTCCCTTGAGCAGCGGCAATAGCGAACGGAGCTGCTCTCCTTGGGATGGCCCGAGATGTGCCATGGGCCAGTAGCCGTCGGCCCCGAGCGCGAGCAGGTGCACCGGCGGCGCGCTGGCGCACTCTTGCCGCCCTTTGCACGGCTCTTCGCTCCAGCCATATTGATATAGGTCCAGGTTGTCCTTCGGCAGCAGGATGCAGCGATCCCAGTGCTGGCGGACTGCCTGAATCTTCAGCAACGAACGCACGGCATTGTAGGCGCCGGCTTCCCCTGTGCTCGGGCAAATTCTCTCGGCATGCTCATAGTAGTTGCGAAATTCATGGTTACCGACGGGAGAGGGAGCGTACGTAGACAACGCGAGGGTGCCATGCAGCAGCCTATCTTCGACCTCGCGAGGGAAGAGCACGTCCGCATTGAGCGTGACGACCCTTCCCTTCGGATAGGCGCCGGCGAGATAGTGGCTCAGGAACAGCAGGTCGAGTGGGTCCGTCGCCCGCAGGAGGATGAACTTGACCTCGTGCCGGCGCAACTCGGAGACGATGCCAAGTAAGGTGCCTTCCTGCGACAAGGGCATCTGCTTCGAGAATGCCGGTACGCTGTCGTCGTCGGCGCCGCTGACATCGAGGTTGAGTGGCAAGACCTCGCGAGGAACCGAGCGCGAGGCGTCCAGGTCTTTCACCTCTAGTCCCTGGTAGGCGGCGCGCAGCCGGGAGATCTCGCGAGGGAAGTACAGCCGCACGCAGTCCCGGCATACCGCGCGCAAAGATGCCGCTCTCGGCTCTTCGGGAGACGGAAAACCGCCGTACCGCGACTCGTCTTCCGAGAGGATCGCTATCGATCGGGACGCATGGCCACGGGATGTGGCGAAGGTGACGAACCGTTCGATCGCGACGTCGCTCGCTTCTTGAAAGGAGGCAAAGGTAGCATCGATATTGGCTTCCTGCTCGAGGAAGCTCTGCACCGCGGGTCGGCCGGAGATGGTACCGCTGAAGATCCGGGCGTGGCCCTTGGGCCTGTCCTCTGCGCGCAGGAGCTGGGCCAAGGATGCGAGCGAGCCAGAGAACGTCGGGCCGAGTATCCGCAGACCGTGAGGCTCGTCGCTGCTCGCCCGCTTGATCCATCCCATGGCTCCGTGGAACTGCGGCTTGACGATGCCGCCGGTCGGCGACTCCCCCACCACGAAGACGAAGAGATGACTCGGTGGGTCGCTGGGTGCGCCGGTTTTCCGGAAGGCCATGAGGCCGGGGAGCTTGTCTGTCTCGGACGCGTAGTCCTCGGCTGCGTGCCGGCTCTCGAAGGCGGGAGGTTCGGCGTGCGTCCGGGAGTCCCAGGGGATGACCGCGCGGACGAACTGATAGCCCGAGTCCTGGAGGCCCTGCTGCACAGCATCGATTAGGCGGTCGAACATGAGCGCCAGGTGTGTGTGCACTGGATCGGGAATCAAAGCGACGACGTACTCATCCGTGTCGGACCGGCAGAGAGAGCCAGGGTCGATCTTTGCCGCAGTCCCTTCGGACACCGGGCAAATGGATGGCGATTTGCCTTCGGTACCGCACGTCTCCTCGAATAGTCTCTGCATCTCGCTGCAGGTGTCTTTGCGGGCTTGCTCCGCCCAATCCTTGGTGGTGGAGGATCTGATGTCGAAGTGGGGACCGGATGGGGTTCCGGTCTCTTGGGCTGCAGCCTGGGCGCGCGCAGCCGAGAATGGACCCGGAGGCGCCGCCACCCCCAGCAAAAACACCGTCCCCAACATCGCCAGAACGGTTCGCATCACGATTCAATGCAGAGTTTCACATGCGTCCATATAGCGATATTGTTTCCAGGTTTTAGTAATTTTACCTTATCGGATGATGCGGCGCAAGCATGAAGGTAGGCTCACGCGCCTCGCGCCTGAGTCGCCTTCTGGGCCGGGTTGCGCCAGGCTTGCACGAAACTACGGGGCGGGAGGCGGCGCAGCCCAACCAGGGCAGCGGCGGCTCAAGCGATGCCGCGTCGCCGCTGCCGAGATGATGAGGAGCGGCCCCCCTGGCCCTCCGGCGGGCGCGGCTGGCG
>DATKFK010000746.1:0-4663 GCA_035544375.1 Thermoanaerobaculia bacterium | reverse complement strand
CGTACGCCCGAGCAGCGCCACCTTCTCTGCGAGGAACGCCTGCAACCGGCTCTCCGCCGAAGCCAACGCTCGCGAGTCCATGGTGCCATCGTACGCTCCCCCGAGCGGAATGGCAAGATTGACTTAACGGAGTAATACTAGTGGAGCAGCTGCTGGAAGCCCTGGCGGCGGGTCACCTTGAGGGGGTTCTCCTTGGTCCCCAGGTATCCTTCGTGACCTGAGAGGTCGGTGGCGACGACGTAGAGCTCGACCGTGCCGTTCTGGTGGAAGCTGGGCGGGATCTCGACGTCCCAGCCGAACGCTGACTTCTGCAGCGTCAGCTCGCGCATCCTCCCCGCCTCCGGCCGCGCAAAGAGCTTGACGCTCTTGACCTCGTAGTCGTCGGTGACGCGGAAGCTCAACGTGATCACCGTGCCGCGCGAGTAATCGAGCGGGTAACCCGGGCGCAGGACCACCTGCGGCGGCTGCGCGTCGAGCTGCGCCAGCTGCGCCTCGAGCCGTTGCCTGGTTTCCGCCATGCGCTGCTCGAGGTGCGGCGTGGGCTGCAGCGGACGCAGCATGTCGAGGGGCACGCTCGGTTTGCGGCGGCTTTCGTACGCCGGCACGCTGTCGAGGATCGCCACCTGTTGCGCCTCGCTGGCGGCGGCGGTCTGGTAACTCTTCACCAGGTCTTTGATGCCGGCGCGCTCGGGCCAGGAGGCGAGGATGGAACCGAGCCGCGCCACGCTCTCGTCATACTTGCCGTCGCGGGCCAGCGCGAGGGCGTCGGCTTCGATGGCGCGCGCCGCCTTGTCGCGCAGCTCGAGCGGATCGCGCAGCGTCTTCGACAGTGCTTGCATGGCGCGGAAGTGCTCCAGCACCTGCGCGTGGTCGCCGGCGGCGGCGGCGGCCCGGGCGCGCCGGTAGAGCCCGACCAGGTTCGTCGCCCGCGCGAAGTCGCCGTGCTGGCTGGGCGGCAGGTCCCGCTCGGAAGCCACTTCGACGACGTCCTCGAGCGCGGCGAGGTCACCGTTGCGCAGGGCGCCGGCCAGGTCCTGCTGCACGGTTTCGAGCGCCGTGGCGGCCAGCATCTGCTGGATCGCCGCCAGCTGCCTGCAGCCTGCCGGGCCGAGCTCGGCCTGGTCGGCAAAGGTGAGCTCGCGCAGGGCCTGGCGCACCCGCCCGTCCGACTCCTTGCCGAAAATCAGGTAGCTCTTGGCGTCGAAGAACTTGGCGGCGGCGGAGCGGCCGGGCGTGGGCGGTGGCGCTGCCGGAGCTACCGGACCGGCGGCCGATGCCAGCGCGGACTGCGCCTGCCGCGAGCCGTGACCGACCAGCACCCAGGCCGCGACGCCGGCCACCAGCAGCAACGCGCCGGCACCGGCCAGCAGCACCGGCCTTGGCAGCGCGAGGAGCGGCGCCAGCAGATTGCGTCCGGCGTCCGGCAGCGCGGAGCTCCCGCGCGAGGCGGCAGCCGGCGCCGCGCCGCCGCCGGCAGTGCCGGCGCTGCCGCCCGCCGCGGCCACCCCGCTGCCGGCGCTCCGGCCGCCGCGCGCCGGGTGGGGCGCCGATCGCGCGCCTGGCGGCGGGGCGGTCACCGGCGGTGGCGGCGGCAGCGAGCCGAGCAGCTCGTCCACCGCCGACAGTAGCTCGCCCGCGGGAGGCGCACCGGCCGGCCCGGGACCCCCTGGCACCTGTGCCTCCGCCCGGGAAGGCCCGGCGGCCGCGATCGCCGGTGCATTGGCAGCCGCTCCGAGCGCTGCCGCGGTGCCCGCCGCGATTGGGCCCGCGGCCAAACCGGCTGTGCCCGCCGATCGCCCGGTCTCGGCAGGATGGGTTGACGGGCGCGGTGGCGTCGGCTCGGGGTCGGGTCCGGCGACGCTCGCGGCGAGATCCGCACCGAACGGGTCGGCGTCGAAATTGCCCGCCGGCGGCGGCTCCTCGAAACCGTCCGGGAGGTGCAGGCCGAACCCGCCAGCCGCCATGCCCAGAGGCTCCTCGTCTTCTGGAAGAGCGGGCAGGCTGGCAGGCACGTCGAACAGGTCCAGCAGCGAACCGCCGCCGGCCGCGGCGGCGATGGCCGGCATCCGGCTTGCCGCCGGCGCGAGGCTTGCCGCTGCCGGGGCGCTGGCTGCCGGCGCGGGGCTTGCGGCCGGCGCGGGGCTTGCGGCCGGCGCGGCGCCTGCTGCCGCTCCTGCTTGGCCGGCGGGCGCGCCAGGCTCGGGATCCGAGCCGAACGTCGAAGGCGCGTGCCACCGCGGCCGCTCGAAAGGCGGTTCGGAGTCGCTCAAGAGGCTGCGCCAATCGCCCGGGTTGCGGTGGCCCGAGCCGCTCGAGCTACCCGATCCTACGGAGCTGCCCGAGCCCGAGGAGGCGCCCAAGCCGCCGTGGTCGGCAGATCCGCCGATCTCGCCGATTCCGCCGCCTTCGCCGTCGAGGCCGAGGCCGAGGCCGGGACCGGCAGCGCCCGCCCCGGGCTCGACGCCCCCGAGCGCCAGCCGGAAGGCCTCCCGGATCGCACCGTGGGCCGGCCGGTCCGGCGGCGACTGGCGGAGGCAACGCTCGAGGATCTGCCTGAGCGCCTCGTCGTTGGCCAGCTCGAAGCGCAGCGCCAGCGGCATCTGGACCGTCTGCACCACGCTTCCGCCCACCTCGCCCGAGGCCACCGTGGCGCCCAGCGCGTAGCAGGCAGTGAGGGCCAGCGAGTAACAGTCCGCCTGCCAGCCGGGCAGCTGCTGCCGGGCCGCGCCCGGCGACGTCAGCTCGGGAGCGCGGAAGCGCGCGCACGGCGCCTCGGGCCAGGGCTCGCCGAGGTGGAACACCCCGGTGCCGAGCCCCAGGAGCTTGACGGTCTGGGGCACGTCGCCGGGCTCCGCCGCGCCGCCCGGCGCCGGCGGCGCCATGAAGAGGTTTTCGGGGCAGAGGTTGAGGTGGGCCAGCCCGTGGCGGGCCAGCTCCTCGAGGCCGGCCAGCGCCTGGGCGAGGAGCGGCAGGACGCGTTCGGGCGCCGCGCCGTTGCCCCCCGCGGCTGCCAGCTCCGGGGCGCCGGCCTCGAAACTCACGCCGTCGAGCCGCTCCATCACCAGGAAGGCGCCGCCGTCCGGGGTCATTCCCGAATCCAGGACGGTCGGCAGGTTGGGGTGCCTCAGACCGGCCAGGGCCGTGGCGTAAGCGTCGAAGCGGGAGGCGAGCCTGGGTGCCAGCGCCGGGTCCGCCAGCCCCGGAACGTTGATCAGCTTGATGACGACGTTGCGGCCGGTGTCGATGCGGCTGGCGCGCAGAATGCTGCCGCTGCGGCTCGAGCCGAGGATCTTCTCGAGTCGATAGTCATCGGTGAGCTCACGCGGCGGCGGCATCAGGATTCTCCGACAGGACCTGCGGGCGCGAGCGGCACCCAGACGAACGAGCTCAGATCGGCTTCAGACCGGCTATTATAGGGGATGGTTTATGGTGTATGGCGAATCCCATGACGCTCTCGGGACCTGATCGCCGCTCTCGCGGCAGCCGCCGGACCGGCTGCCGGACGGTCATCACGCTGCTGGCGGCGGCGCTGCTCGCGCTGCCGGGGCTGGCCGCGGCGTCTCCTTACGGCATCAACATCCACGCTCCGCAGGGTCAGCAGCTGGGCCTCATCCTCGACAGCGTGCACGCGGCGGGGATCGGCTGGGTGCGGATCGATTTCGTGTGGTCGGACGTCGAGACCGCCCCCGGCGTCTTCGACTGGAGCGTCTACGACGCCATCGCCAGCGCCGCGGCGGCGCGGGGCGTCAACGTCTATGCCACGCTGGCCTACACCCCGGCCTGGGCGACCCACGGGCCCGCGACCACCGGCGTCCCCGACGACCCTGCCACCTGGGCGGACTTCTGCGCCCGCGCGGCGCAGCGCTACGCCTTCTCGATCCAGTACTGGGGGCTGTGGAACGAGCCCAACCTGGCCAAGTTCTGGTCGGGGTCGAGCCAGCAGTACATCGACGACATCCTCATCCCCGGAGCGGATGCCATCCACGGCGCCAACGCGGCGGCGAAGGTCGGCGGTCCCGAGCTTGCCCACGTTTCCAGCACCCAGTGGTACTACTGGCTGCGCGACGTCCTCGGCCAGGCCGCCTCCCACATCGACTTCGTCACCCACCACGTCTACGACAGCGACGGCAACGGCGCGGTCACCGACCGGCTGAACGCCTCGACGCCCTTCGGCGGCGAGCCCGGCCTGTGGACGTTGATCGATCCTTCGGTCAAGGAGGTGCTCCAGGATGCCGGCTGGTGGGGGAAGCCCTTCTGGCTGACCGAGACCGGCTGGGAGTCCGCGCAGGTCTCCGAGGCAACGCAGGCTGCCGACTACTCCGGCCTGCTCGGCGACTGGTTCACCGGCGCCGGCGGGAGGAGCTGGATCTCGCAGGTCTTCTTCTACGAGATCGAGGACCCGCCGGGCAGCCCGTCGACCTGGGGCATCCTGCGCGCGGACGGCAGCGAGAAGCCTGCCTACGTGGCCTACGAAAACTTCATCACCGCCCATACCTACAGGCCGACCGACGCCGCGCAACTGGTTGCGAGCACCCTGCCGACCAGCATGGAAACCGGACAGGCCATCACGGTGCGCCTCACCTTCAAGAACACCGGCGTCTCCACCTGGACCGAGGCCGCCCAGTACCGGCTGGGCGCCGCCAACGACCAGGACCCCTTCGCG
>DATKFK010000745.1:0-5296 GCA_035544375.1 Thermoanaerobaculia bacterium | reverse complement strand
CGGCCCGCCTCCAGAGCATCGAGCAGCTCGCAGGCGATGTCGGTATGGCGCTCGCCGAAGTCGTCCATCGCATGGCCGACCGGCGCGCCGTCGAGCACCCGTCCCAGCATGCTGATGAAGGTCTGGGGCTGGCTGCCGATGCCCTCCCAGAGGAAGGAGTATCCCCAGGCGCGGTCGACATGGCCGACGACCGCTAGGGCACCACCCAGCGGATGGCCCAGCAGGCGCTGCGGCAGGGCAGCGACGAAATCGTGCACTGCCAGTGGCGCCAGGGTGGACTCCTGCCGCGGCCCGAGGGGGCTCCAGCGCGGGGTGCCGGCGCTGTGGCAGGCGAGGTGGAAGGTTACGAGGCCTGCGAGGCGCGCCTCCGGCTCGACGTCGCCGGCAGCGAAGTAGAAGTCGCGCGGGATGGCCCCATGCCAGGCGCGCGGACCCGGCCAGTCGCCGCAGAGCAGCGCCCCCTGCTCGGCGAACTGGCGGGGGTCGCCGGCCGGAAAGCCCAGGCCGTGACTGGCGGTGAACAACAGGTGCGGGGTGTCGCCGCCGCCGAGCAGCAGCTTCAGGTTCGCCTTCGTGGCCTCCCGCCCCGCTAGAGTTCTGAAGCTCCTTCCGTCCTGCGCCAGGCGCGCCGCGAGCGGGGCGACGAGGTACTCAGAGGTGCCGTGGGTGGCGCGGTCGTCGGCGTTGCGCACCGCGAAGAGGGCGGCCCTCGCCCGCGGCGCCCGTGGCCCGCTCTCTGCGGCAATGACCGAGCGGGCATAGGAGGCGTAGCTGCAGGCGTCGGCGAACCAGAGCCGCCCCACGGCGTACTGCAGGTCGAGCTGGTACTGGAAATCGAAGGGAACCGCCTCAGGGCTGCCGACGATCAGCAGGTAGTAGGGAACCCGGCGGCCATCGGCCACCCCGGGCCCGGTCCGCTGGCGCCGCAGGAACTCGCGGCCGGTCTCCCCGGGATGGTGAGCGTACTCGCGGTAGGCACCGCCGCCCCCGCGCGTCGCCTGGGCGCGCCGGTGCTCCAGAAGCGGCGCCAGCGAGCGCTTCACCCGGGGATCGAGATCGGCGGCGAAGATCACGCCCCAGCCGGCGGAGGAGAGATCGAAGGCATCGACGCCATGTGCCACCGCGCGGAAGGCCGGGATGCGCTCGGCCGCCTCGCCGCGCGCAAGCCGCGCCAGCTGGGGTACTGCGATCTTGGGCAGCAGATAGCGGCCGCTCAGGCCATCGACGCCGTTCCAGACAGCCTGGCGCGCCACCGCCACCTTCTAGCGCCTCTTCTTCCGGTCGAGCCTGGCGGCGGCCGCTGTCTTGGGGTCGACGACGGTCGAGCCTCCCCCATCGCCGCTAATGCCCGTGTCGATGCTGTAACCAGGATCGGACGCGTCCGGCTCGCATACCGGTCCCTGCTCCTGCGGGTCCGCGGCTCGGCTCTTGCGGCGCTTGCTCCCCGCTGGGTCGAAGGCCGCCGTCGGCTGTACGTTTTCTTTCATGGGCCCCTCCTTTCCGTAAAGCGTCAGGGTTTGATCTCCGTCAGGAATAGATCCTGAGCCGAACGGAAAGGTTGGCCCGGTCCGCAGCCGCCCTCAGCGCCAGTCGCCCTGGAGCACGAAGCCGGCCCAGTAGTAGGGCTCGCGCCAGCGCCCCTGCCGCGCCACCGCGAGCTGCGCGGTGCGCAGCGCCGCCGCCGGGGGCCGGCCGTTCTTGAGCAGCTCCAGGTAGAAGTGGCGCATCAGCTCCGTGGTGGCCCGGTCCTCGACCGCCCAGAGGCTGACCAGCACGCGGCGGGCGCCGGCATAGAGGAACCCGCGTGTCAGCCCCACCAGGCCCTCGCCGCGGATCTCCCTGCCCAGCGCCGTCTGGCAGGCCGAGAGGACGACCAGGTCGGCAGCGAAGTCAAGCTGGTAGATCTCGTGCGCGCGCACCGTACCGTCCCGCGGCCTGCCGTGTTCGTCGACCTGCGAGAACACCAAGCCCGAAAGCTCGGGATGGGTCGCGTCGAACACTCCGTGCGTGGCGACATGAACGATCCGGTAGCGGCCGAGTCTGCCGCTCATGACGAGCTCTCTGCTGGCGGCAAAGTCGAGCGCCGCAAGGCGCCGCGCGGCGGGGACCAGTGCCAGGATCGCCTTGGCCTCGTCGTGCGAGTAGAGCAGGCGCTTGAAGCGCGGCTCGGCTCCGGGAGGGTCGGGGCTCTGGGCCGCCGTGGCACCGGCCGCCGCCGGCCGCTGGTCCAGCCGTGGGTCCGACAGGTTGAAGACGGGATCCGCAACGACCGCGACGCTGGCCGCGCTCCAGGGCTGACCAGCATGGGGCTGCGCGAGAGAGGCCAGGATCGAGGCCGAGGGGAGGGTGACGATCTCATGGCCCACGGCGAGCGGTTGCGGCCCTGCGGCGGTGGCGAGCCCCGGTTCCGGCAGCGCCGCAAAGGGGATGTAGTGCAGCGCCCCGTCAGCGACGATCAGCAGGCGCTTGCCGTACAGGCGACCGCCTGCGGGAGCAAGCAGCAGGTGTGACAGATCGGCCAGCGCCATGGCGGTCTGGACGCGCGCTAGGGCAGGGCTGCGGGCGGCGAGGAGGCCATAGGCCCGGCGTGCCGCCTGTTCAATGACGGCCTGCGGCGCCAGCATGAAGCTCTGCAGCCCGTCGCGGGAGACCACCCAGAGATAGCTGTGGTCCTCGCCCAGGGCGTACTCGAGGAGGAGCGTGTCGCGGTCGAGGATCTGGTGCTGAATGGCCTCCAGGCTCAGCGGCTGCGGCCGGGTCAGCGCCGCGTAGCGCGGGTTGGCCAGCCGCATCTCGGCCTCTAGCCTCTCGTGGTCGCCGAGCAGGCCGCGGATCCGCCGTTCGACCGGCTCCAGCAGGCGGTCCGGGTCGCCGCGCTCGAGCATGATCTGGCGCTGCCGTTCGGCGGCTTGCAGGCGGTCGGCGAGCTCCGCTTCGCGGGCGAGAAGGCGCGGTCCGACGCGGTGCTTGAGATTGGCACGGACCTCGGCCAGCAGCTCGAGCAGGCTGCGCGCCCGCATCGCTTCGCTGGCCGCGAGAGCGCGCGCATCGTAGCCGGCGGCGGGATCGGCGTTCTGGAGCTGCATTAGCAGGTCGATGTAGAAGCTGTAGTAGTCGTGCTTCCAGGCGAAGAACGAGGAGCGCAGTTCTTTGCTGGCCGGCTCGGCCCGCAGCACTTCGATGCGCGCGATGGCGAGCTCGACAGCGGCCCTTGCCATTTCCAGCTTGCCGAGCCGCCGCAGCGCCGTTGCCGTGCCAAGAGCCGCTGCCGCCTCGCCCTCGCGGTCGCCGACCGCCCTGAAAAGCGCCAGGGCCTGGTCGAAATGGGTGGCCGCGCCGCGCGCGTCGCCGCCCTCGCACTCGATCCACCCCAGGTTGGTCAGGGTCCCGGCCTGGCTCTGCCGGTCCCCGAGGGTGCGGAAGATGCCGAGCGCGGCATTGTAGCGGCGGCGCGCCTGCTCCACCTCGCCGAGGTGACGGTAGAGCCAACCGAGGTTGTTGAGCGTCACTCCTTCCTCATGCCGGTCTCCGGCCTCCTGCTGGATGCGCAACCCCTCCTGGAGCGGAGCGAGTCCCTCCCGCGGGCGATCGCCAAGGGCGAGCGCCACGCCCCGCCGGGCGAGGGCGATCGCGATGTCGCGCTGCCGCCCCGCCTCGCGCAGCAAGGGCAGCGCACGGTCGAGATCGTCGAGGGCGCGTTGCGGCTGGCCGAGCGAGCCGTAGAGCTCGGCCGTGTTGCTCAGCGTCAGGCCCTCGTTGCCGCGGTCGCCCAACTCGCGCCACAGGGCGAGCGCCTGCCCGTAGTAGGAGAGGGCCTTCTCGACCGCGTCGAGGGATGCGTAGATGCGGCCCAGGTCGTTGAGCGTGATCGCCTCCTCCCACCGCTCGCCGAGGCGGCGATGGAGGGCGAGCGCATCCCTCTCGCAATCCAGGGCGTCCTCCATCTCGCCCAGCGACCGGTGGGCCTGCCCGATGCTGTTGAGCGCCTTGGCGGCCATCGACGTCTCGCCGAGGCGGCGGAAGTCGGCGAGGGCGTGGCCGAAGAAGCCGAGCGCCACGGCACGGTCGCCGAGCGAGCTGTGCAGCCTGCCCAGGGCGTAGAGCACATCGGCCTCTCGCCGCTGCTCACCGAGGGCCCGGAACTGCGCGAGCGCTCGCTGCTCGCCAGGCACGGCAGCCTGCAGGGTGGTGGCGAGGCCGCGCCGCCGCAGCTCCTCGGCGGCGGCAAAGGTCCGCTCGGCGCCGACCATGCGGCGATCGCGCGCCGTGGCCGGGCGGTCGGCGTGGATGACGATGCGGTACAGCCCAGGCGCGGAGCGTGCATCGGCGGCGGCGATCAGCAGGTGATAGCTGCCGGTGGAGTCGGCAAGCAGCGGCAGCGGCTCGGGACCGTTCGTACCGTTGGGGCTGTCAACCCGGGTGATGAGCTGGCCGTCCGGCGTGAGCAGGCTCACCACGACGTCGACGCCGTGCTGCTCGACGACGAGATCGTAGAAGCGGGCGGCAGCCAGGGTCAGGCGATAGGCATGGGCCTGTCCCCCGGCGAGCCGGGCTTCGGCCCGCGCTCCGGGTGCTAGCGCCAGGGCGCTTTCCGGCATCGCCTGAGCAGGCGCCGGCCGGGTTTGCGCCGCGGAGGGTGCCGCGGCGCGCGCGGTTGGCCGAGCGGGACGGCCGCCGGACAGCAAGGCCAAGCCGGCGGCGGCGCCCGCTCTAAGGAGCCCGGACGCGGAGGGCATAGTCCCCGATCGCCTCGGGGCGGGGACCGGACGTGCGCTCGAGCCGCAGGCGATAAACGCCCGGCCCCATCGTCTGCCGCGACAGGGTGAGGCTGAAGGAGTCGAAGGAGTTGGGCCGCAGGCCCGCGCCGCTCCAGACACGCCGGCCGGCGGCGTCGAAGATCTCGGCGCGATAGACCCCGGCGCCCGGCGGCGCGGCAGGATTGAGCACCAGTGTGAAGAGCCGGGCGCCCGCCGGCACCTCGGCGACGGCTCCGGCCTCCTCGCCGCGCGCCATTGGCCGCAGGTCTAGGACCGGAGCGTTCAGCTGCGGGCGCGAGACTTCGTCGAGCGTGCGGCGCAGCGAGCCGACCCACAGCCCTGAACCCACCAGGACCGCGGCCAGGCAGGCCGCAAGCGCATAGGTCCAGGTACGCTCCCTGGCAGCCCCTGCCGCGCGGAGGCGCGTCCACACGAGGCGCCAGGCCGCGGCCTTTTCCACCGCCGATGCCGGGGCCCCGGCTGCCGGGTTGGCCAGGCGGTCCAGGCCGATGAGTAGCTCGGTGCACTGCGGACAGGCC
>DATKFK010000744.1:0-5257 GCA_035544375.1 Thermoanaerobaculia bacterium | reverse complement strand
GGTATCGCGCGCCATCGTCACCGGGTGGTAGGCCACCACGACGGCGGATTCCTGAAGGGTGATCCCCAGGCGTGCCTCGAGCTCCTCCCGCGTGTGGAGCGTGCCGCGCGCCAGGTGATCCAGCGACGGCGCGCCGGCGCGGTGCACCCGCCTCTCCTCCTCGTCCATGGCGATGATCCTCTGCCGCGCCTCGTGCGTGGAGGTGAAATGGATGTGGCTCATCTTGGTGAGCGCGTTGCGCACGGCGTCGTCGATCGCGCCCTCGCTGATCTCTCCGCCCTCGATGTGGGCGATGGGAATCCGCAGGGCGAGCGCGACGGCGGCGGGAGCCAGCATCTCGTACCGATCGGCGATCAGCAGCAGGATGTCGGGCCGCATCTGGCCGAGGCTGTCCGCGAGGCCGAGCGTGGCCACGCCGATGGTCTTGGCCATGCCCACGTCGGAATCGGAGCTCAGCAGGCATTCGATCCGCGCGGCGATGGGAAATCCGTCCTGCTCGATCTCCCGCACGGTGGCGCCGAATTCGGGAGAGAGATGCGACCCCAGCACGATCAACCGCAGGTCGACCCGGGGATGAACGGACAGGTCCCGAAGCGGCCAGTACAGGTGGCTGTAGTCGGCGCGGGAGGTGGTGACGACGGCGATCTTGCGCCTCATGTCGCCCTGGGGCGCGCCGCGGGGTCGAGAAGCCGCAGCAGCGTCTCGCTCGGCGCGTACTGGGGAACGAGCCTGCCGACCTCGCCGACGAGCGCGGCGAGGTCGCGCTCGCGGACGCTCGCCGCGATGCGGTCGAGCGCCGCGTCGAGCGCCGCCGCATCGACCCGCGGGCCGTCCACCCGTTGCAGCCTCGCGTCGCTCGTGGGTTCGGGGACCTCCCCCTCGGAGATCAACTGTTCTTCGAGCTTGTCGCCGGGGCGCAGGCCTGTGAAGAGGATCTCGATGCCGCGCGGCGCTCGCCGGCCCTCCTCGTCGATCATCAGCCTGGCGAGATCGAGGACCCTCACCGGTTCGTTCATCTTGGGCAGCAGGATGACTCCCGATTCGTCCAGGGCGGCCGCGGCAAGGATCATGGCGACTGCCTCCTCGAGCGTCATGAAATATCGGCTCGCCTCGGAATGCGTGACCGTCACCGGCCCGCCGCTCGCGATCTGCCGCTGGAACAGGGGCCTGACGCTGCCCTGCGAGTCCAGGACGTTGCTCAGCCGCAGGGCGTTGATCCGCGTCCTGGCGCTGCTCATCCGCAGCACGGCCAGCTCCGCCAGCCGTTTGGAAACCCCCATGATGCTCCGCGGGTTGACGGCCTTGTCCGTGGACACCAGCAGCAGCCGCTCCGCGCCAAAGGCGACGGCCGCCTTGGCCAGCTCCCAGGTGCCGAGCGTGTTGTTGTGGATCACGGCGATGGGATTGGATTCCAGCAACGGGACGTGCTTGAACGCCGCCGCGTGGTAGACGGTCGCCGGCCGATGCCTGGCGAAGATCTCGGCGAGCAGCGAACGGTCGAGGATGTCGCCCAGGATGGCGGCGTGGTGCGGCCGCCCGGCGGCCCTGAGCCGCATGTCGATCTCGTGGAGGTTCTGTTCGGAGTGATCCAGCAGGACCAGCAAGCCGGTGCACGTTGCGGCAAGGGTTGCCGTCAGCGCGCTGCCGATGGACCCGCCCGCCCCCGTCACCAGGACGGCCGGCCGCTCATTCCGCATCTTGGCGTCCCGGCCGCTCCATCTCCAAACCCGGCTCCAAACCCGGCTCCGAACCGCCGCCGCTCGACACGCCGGCGCCGCCGCCGGCAACCTCGCCGACGCGCGCCGCGGCACGGCCGATGAGCAACCGGTAGTAGACGGCGTCGGCCGCGGGCAGGTCGGGCGAGAGTTGCCAGGCGTTGGTGACGGTGCCGCCATCGCCGGTGACGCTGACGTAGACGGCGATTTCGGTGTCCTCGCCGCGCAGGCTGCGGCGCAGCAGCAGGTCGCCGGCGGCGAGCGGCGTCGGCGTTCCCATGACGTCTTCCTCGTTGAGATGCAATGGATATTGCCTGGTCTCGTCCTGCAGGACGAGGAGCCCGATATCGTCGGAGATCCCGAGGCCGGTATAGGGATTCGACGCTCCTTGCCGGTCCATCTCGAAGGTGCGGCCGGCGAGAGCGGGCGCCATGGCCGCCACCGCGTCGTTGAGGTCCTTGCCGAGCGGGATGCGCGCGGCGCCGGCTCCCGCCGCGGACATGACGTGGCGGAGCGCGTGCAGGCCGTGGCCCTGCACCTCGCGCGAGACCTGCCGGTTGAAGGGCGAAGCTGTCGAGTCGGTGAACTGGCCCCGCTCGGCGGTTTCGTAGTCGAGCCCCACGGCGGCGATCGTCTGGCCGGCGTCGAGCCCCAGGGTGTTGCGCTCCAGGCCGACGAAGCCGCGCAGGCTGCCGGTCGTCACCACGATCAGCTTGCCCTGCGAGCTGATGACGGTCCGGCCGTAGAGGTATCCGCCGACGTCGCTGTTCGGCACGTACTTGCGCACCACCGCGCCATCGTCCATGTCCGGATCGAGCACCGCATGCATGTCGATCAACGCCACGATCTCGTCGCCGCCGAGCGGCGGCCGCAGCGAGCCGTCCGGGTTCTGCTTGCCGCTGTCGTAAGCTGGATCGGTCAGCGATGCCTGCGGGTCGTGGCCGATCGAGCCGGCGATCACCGCCACCTCGGCTGCCGGCAGGAAGCACCGCAGGATGGCGGCCGGCGCCATGACCTGGCGCTCGGCGGCGGTGGGAAGCGGGGCGCCGTTGGCCGGGCAGGAGGCCGGCCAGGCCGCGGTCGCGGCGAGGGCGAGGAGAAGGGAAAGGACGGTAACCCTGGCGCCAACACCTCTCGGCACTTGCATCTCGCTCAACTACCACAGGAGAATCATCCCAGGCAAGGTGCCGGACGCCGGCCTCTGGACATGGGAGGAGGACAGGCAATGAAGCTCGTGGTGAACGGCGAGGAGCACGAGGTTGCCGTGACGGAGGACATGCCGCTGCTGTGGGCATTGCGCGACGTCCTGGGTCTGACCGGCACCAAGCTCGGCTGCGGCATGGCGCAGTGCGGCGCCTGCACGGTGCTGGTGGACGGCCAGCCGGTGCGCTCCTGCGTGCGGCCCGCCGCCGCCGTGGCGGGCCGGGCGATCACCACCATCGAGGGCTTGAGCGCGGACGGCGAGCACCCGGTGCAGCGTGCCTGGGCCGAGATCGACGTGGTGCAATGCGGCTATTGCCAGTCGGGCCAGATCCTGGCGGCCGTCGCCCTGCTGCGGGCGCTGCCGCGGCCCACCGATGCCGACATCGATGCGGCGATGAGCGGCAACATCTGCCGCTGCGGCACCTACCACCGCATCCGCGCCGCGGTGCACCGGGCCGCCGAGCTGATGGAGGGCCGCCATGCGTAGCCTGTTGCGCGATGCTCCCGGCGCCGCCCTCTCCCGACGGCACTTCCTCAGGTCGTCGGCGCTGGCCGGCGGCGGCATGGTGGTCGGCTTCTTCGTGCCCGTCAAGCTGAGCCGCATCGCCGCCGCTCAAGCCCAGGAAGCGGCCACCGCCGCGGCAGCCGGCGCCGCCCTGCCCCCGGCCAACGCCTTCCTGCGCATCGGCGCCGACGAGAGCGTCACCGTCGCGGTGGCGCATTCCGAGATGGGCCAGGGCATCTGGACCACCCTGCCGATGCTGGTCAACGAGGAGCTGGGCGCCGACTGGAAGCGCTTCCGCGTCGAGCACGCGCCGGCGGCGCCGGTCTATCACCACACCGCCTTCCCGATCCAGATGACCGGCGGCTCGACGACCACCTGGTCGGAGTTCAACCGCTACCGCCAGGTCGGCGCCGTGACCCGCACCCTGCTGGTGGCGGCGGCGGCGGCGGCCTGGGGCGTCGAGCCCGGTGCCTGCCGCGTCGACAACGGCTTCGTCATCTGCGGCGACCGGCGCGCCAGCTACGGCTCGCTCGCCGCCGCGGCGGCCCGGCTGCCGGCGCCGGCGAGCGTGGCGCTCAAGCCCGCCGCGGAGTGGCAGGTGATCGGCCGGCCGACGCGCCGCCTCGATTCGCCGGAGAAGATCACCGGCCGGGCGGTGTTCGGCCTCGACGTGAAGCTGCCCGGCATGCTCACCGCCGTGGTGGCGCACCCGCCGACCTTCGGCGGCAAGGTCAAGAGCTTCGACGCGGCCGCCGCCAATCAGGTCCCCGGCGTGCGCGCGGTCTTCGCGGTGCCGTTCGGAGTGGCCGTGGTGGCGGAGCACTTCTGGGCCGCCAAGACCGGCCGCGACGCCCTGCGGATCGATTGGGACCCGGGCCCGCACGCCGATCTCGACACGGCGCGGCTGCGCCACGCCTACGGCGAGCAAGCGAAGACGCCAGGCTTGGTGGCGGCGACCAGCGGCGACGTCGAGCAGGCGCTGGCCGCCGCGGCCGGTGCCGGCGCCAAGGGCGCGGCGCCCGGGCACCGGGTCCTCGAGGCGGAGTACCACCTGCCTTACCTGGCGCATGCGCCGATGGAGCCCCTCAACTGCACGGTGCAGCGCACCGCCTTGGGCTGCGAGGTGTGGACCGGGACCCAGTTCCAGACCGTCGACCAGCAGCGGGTGGCGGCCATCTTCGGCCTCGAGCCGAAGCAGGTCGCCGTCCACACCCTCTTCCTGGGTGGCGGCTTCGGCCGGCGGGCCAACATCAACTCCGACTTCGTCGTCGAGGCGGCGCACGTGGCGAAGGGCGCCGGCGGCACCCGGCCGGTGAAGCTGGTCTGGACTCGGGAGGACGACATCCAGGGCGGTTACTACCGTCCGCTGTCCCTGCACCGCGTCGCCGGCGCGCTCGATGCGCACGGCGCGCCGGTGGCCTGGCGCCAGGCCATCGTCACCCAGTCGATCCTGGGCGGCTCGCCCTTCGCCGCGATGATCAAGGACGGCATCGACCCGACCTGCGTCGAGGGCGCCGCCGACTCGCCTTACGTCAAGGCCATTCCCAACCACCGTGTGACGCTCAATAACCCCCAGGTCGGCGTGCCGGTGCTCTGGTGGCGGTCGGTGGGGAACTCCCACACCGCCTTCGCGGTGGAATCGTTCGTCGACGAGCTGGCGCATGCCGCCAGGCGCGATCCGCTGGAGTTCCGGCTGGCCCTCCTGGCCGGGGCGCCGCGGGTGCGCGCCGTGCTCGCGCTGGCGGCGGCGAAGGCCGGCTGGGGCACGCCGCCGCCGGCCGGCCGCGGCCGCGGACTCGCCGTGCACCAATCGTTCGGCAGCATCGTCGCCCAG
>DATKFK010000743.1:0-2029 GCA_035544375.1 Thermoanaerobaculia bacterium | reverse complement strand
CGACCTGGTCAACGACGTCAGCGCGCTCGGCGATCCGGCGCTGGGAGCGGCGGTGGCCGCCGCGGGCTGTCCCCTGGTGCTGATGCACAGCCGCGGCGAGCTGCCCACGATGCAGCGCGGCATCTCGTTTTGCGACCTCGTGGGCGAGATCCGCGGCGAGCTCGAGCAGGCCGTGGGGCGCGCCGTCGCCGCCGGCATCGCGGAGGAGCAGCTGATCGTCGATCCGGGGCTCGGCTTCGGCAAGACCGCCGCGCAGAACCTGGTGCTGCTGCGCCGCCTGCCGGAGTTCGCCGCCATCGGCCGGCCGCTGCTGGTGGGGGCGAGCCGCAAGAGCTTCATCGCGGTCGCCGAGCGCTTCGGGGCGCCGGCTGCCGCCGGGCCGGTTCCGCCCGCCAGGCCAGCCCCGCCGCCGCCGGCCGCCAGTCCCTCCGCGGACCGTTTGGCCGGCAGCCTGGCGGCCCTGGCGTGGGCGGCTGCCGGCGGCGCCGCCATCGTCCGCGTCCACGACGTCCCCCAGTCGGTCCGCTTTCTCGCCGCCTGGCGGGCGATCGCCGAGGCATCCGAGGCAGACCCATGAGCTGGGCGAGCTGGACGCAGTTCTTCGGGCTGCTCAACTGGCACGACGCCGTCGACATCCTGGCGGTGGCGGTGGTGATCTACAACCTGCTGCTGTTGATCCGCGGCACGCGCGCGGTGCAGGTGCTGCTGGGGATCGTGTTCGTCGGCCTGGTCTACTACGTCGCCCGCTGGGCCGAGCTGGTGACCCTGCAGACCATCCTCGAGAGCCTGTTGATCGCCCTGCCCTTCGCCATCATCGTGCTCTTCCAGCAGGAGATGCGGCGGGCGCTCGCCAACTTCGGGCGCAACCCGCTCTGGGGGCTGGCCAAATCGCAGCAGATGGCCTCGGGGTTCGGCGACATCGTGCTCGCCGCCACCACCCTGTCGGCGCGGCGCATCGGCGGCCTGATCGTGATCGAGCGGCTGCAGGGGCTGCGCACCTACATCGAGAACGGCATCGCCCTGGACGCCGTGCTTTCCTTCGACCTGCTGATCAACATCTTCACGCCCGACACGCCGCTGCACGACGGCGCGGTGATCGTGCAGGAGGACCGCATCGCCGCCGCCGCCTGCTTCCTGCCGCTGTCGGCCAATCCCAGCCTGGCGAAGGACCTCGGCACCCGCCACCGCGCCGCGCTGGGCATCTCCGAGGAAACCGACGCGGTCGCGGTGGTGATCTCGGAGGAGACCGGGATCATCTCGATCGCGTGCGACGGCGAGATCGTGCGCGAGCTGGACGGCAAGAGCCTGCGCAATGCGCTGTACAAGTACCTGATCACCGATCAGTATCCTCCGGGCCCGCAGGGGCCGCCGGCGGCGGGGTCGCTGCCGCCGCCGGGCGCGCGCGGGAGCTCCGGGTGAACGCCCGCACGCAGACCTGGGGGCTGCGGGTGCTGGCGCTCGGCATCGCCATCGGCCTGTGGTTCAACTTCTCCTTCGAGGCGCGCGAGGCGCCCGCGGAGCGCCTGATCGAGGCGGCGGTCAGCTACAACAAGCCGCGCGAATACACCGTCCTCGACCCGGTGCAGAGCGTCAACGTGCGGCTGCGCGGCAGCAGCAAGGCCATCCGCCGCCTCAACCCCTCCCAGGTCAGCGTCCAGGTGGACCTGTCGCGCTACCAGGAAGGGACCTGGCCGGTGAGCCTGGGCGCCGAGAACGTGCTGATGCCGGAAACCCTCGAGGTGGTGTCGATCGAGCCGGCGGTCATCCGGGCGGAGCTCGAGAAGGAGGTCACCCAGCGTCTGCCGGTGGTGCCCAAGCTGACCGGCGAGCCTGCCGGCGGCGCGACGCTCGAGGAGCCCGAGGTGCTCCCCAACCAGGTGCTGGTGACCGGCCCGCTGTCGCGCATCACCAAGGCCGGCACCCTGTCGACCCAGCCCATCAGCCTCGATGGCCACGCGATTCCCTTCGAGGCGCAGGTGCCGGTGGTGTCGCCGGACCCGCTGATCCAGATCGTGCAGCCGTTCAAGGT
>DATKFK010000742.1:0-4110 GCA_035544375.1 Thermoanaerobaculia bacterium | reverse complement strand
GTTCAATTTAGTGTTAGTTGCCCGCGGATGTGCGCGCGTCGCGCGCGGGCGGCGGCCGTCAGCGCTTCTGGCCGCGGCGCACCCGCTCCAGCAGGCGGGTGGAGTCCTTCATGCACTCCATCATCTTTTCTTGCAGGCCCTCGCTGTGCCCGGTGAGGCCGCGGGCGTGCGCCAGCACGCTGCGCGCCCGGTCCTCCTCGCCGGAGGCGAGCAGGGCCATGCCGAGATGGGTGAGGATGTTGGCCGAGGGCCCGAGCTCGCTCGACTTCGACAGGAAGTCGATCGCCTTGTCGAACTCCTTGCGCTTGTAATGCACCCAGCCGAGCGCCGCCAGCGGGAACTGGCGGATCTCGTCGGGCGACAGCTCGACCGACCGCCGGGCGTAGCCCAGGGCCTCGTCGAGGTCTTCCTCCATCTCCGCCAGGTTGCAGGCCATCTCGTAGTAGGCGATGGTCTTGCTGAAGTTGCTGCCGGCCTCGTCGACCATGCGCTGGCCGATGCGGTTGCCCTCGCGGTACTTGCCCTGGCTGCGCAGCGCCTCGATCAGCGCCGCGTAGGCGGTCGCCTTGAGCATCTCGCCGGGATTCAGGTCGATCACCTTGCGGGTCACCGCCTCGATCTCCTGGCTGCGGTTCAGGTGCAGGCAGAGCAGCGCGTACGACATCAACAGCGTCGGGTTCTCGGAATCGAGTGCCAGCGCCCGGCGGTAGCAGGAATGCGCCTGCTTGAGGTTCTCGCGCTTCAGGAAATCCTCGCCCTTGGCCAGCCAGCCGGCCGCCTCGCCCTCGACGCCGGGCAGCGGGCTGCCGCCCGTCTGGCCGGACAGGTAGTGCACGAGGTCCTGGTACTGCAGCTTCTTTGGATTGAGGCGCTGCGCCTGCCGGAACGATTCGAGCGCCTTGCGGTTCCAGTGGCGGTCCAGGTAGGCGAGGCCAAGCAGGTGGTGAGCTTCCTCGAACGCCGGGTCGTGACGCACCGCGTCCTGCAGGAAGTGGACGGCGGCCGACAGCTTGCCCATCTCGAAGCAGCAGCTGCCGAGCAGGAACAGCGCCTGCGGCACCGCGTCGACCTGCACCGCGCGCTCGAGGAACAGGACCGCCTTGGCGAGGTTGCCCTGGCCGGCGTAGACCGCCCCGAGGCTGAACAGTGGCAGGAAGCTGTCGGGGTAGATCGCCACCGCGCGCTTCAGGTAGTCCTCGGCGCGCCCGTGGTCGCCGCGCTCGTAGTAGATGACCCCGCTGTAGACCAGCCCCTCGTAGTGGTCGGACTTGACCTCCAGGACGCGCGAGAAATAGGTGAGCGCCTGGTCGGTCTCGCCCTCGTTGAAATGCGTCTCGCCCAGGAAGTAGGCCAGCTCGTAATTGTCGCGGTCGAGCTTGAAGGCCGCCTCGAGCGCCGCCACCGCGCGCTCGATGTCGAACGCGAAGAGAGCGTACTCGGCGTCCTCGAGGTGCTGCAGGAAGGCTTTCCGCTTCTCGCCGTGGTGCAGCGCCGCGATGCGCTCCTTGATCGACAGGAAGCGCTCGCGTTTCTCGAGCGCCAGCAGCTGGTAGTCCATCTTGGACTCCCAGAGGTCGCTCCACTCGTCCCAGGCGATCACCCGCTTCTGCTCGAGCAGCTCGCGCAGCGCCGTCATCCCGGTCTGGCTGATCAGGATGTTCTTTTCCTGCTTGTGCAGCGCGCCGAGCAGCTGCCGCACCGTCTCGGCGGTGCGCTTGACCGCTTCCTCCAGGATCGAGATGCGTTCGAGCAGATGCTCGTCGAACGAGAAGCTCTCCTCCGAGCTGGCCTCCTCGTAGGGCTCCTCCTCGTCATGGCTGCCGCCCGACAGCACCAGCAGCTTCTGATGGCAGCGAACGCAGTATTCCTGGTCGTCGCGGTTGAGCGCGCCGCAGGTCTGGCAGTACATCCTCACCGCAGCTGGGCCTCCTTGCCCGGGGCGGCGGCCGGCGCCCGGGTCTCGGCGTAGTCGTAGAAGCCCCGCCCCGACTTGCGGCCGAGCCGGCCGGCGTCGACCATCTTCACCAGCAGCGGGCAGGGGCGGTACTTGGGGTCGCCGAAGCCCTGCTGCAGCACGCGCAGGACGTCGAGGCACACGTCCAGGCCGATCAGGTCGGCCAGCGCCAACGGCCCCATGGGGTGGTTCATCCCCAGCTTCATAACCTGATCGATGGCCTCGGCCTTCCCGACCCCCTCGTGGAGGCAGAAGATGGCCTCGTTGATCATCGGCATCAGCACCCGGTTGGAGACGAAGCCCGGCGCGTCGTGCACCTCGACCGGCGTCTTGCCCATCCGCCGCGCCGCCGCCTCGACGGCGTCGTAGGTGTCCTGCGCGGTGGCCAGCCCGCGGATCACCTCGATCAGCTGCATCAGCGGCACCGGGTTCATGAAGTGCATGCCGATCACCTGCGCGGGCCGCCGCGTGGCCGCCGCCAGCCGGGTGATCGAGATCGAGCTGGTGTTGGTGGCCAGGATGGCGTGCGGCGGGCAGGCGCTGTCGAGCTCGGCGAGGACCGCGAGCTTGACCTCGAGCCTCTCGACCACCGCCTCGATCGCCAGGTCCACCTGCGCGAAGGCGCCGAGATCGCCGGCGGTGGCGAGCCGGGCCAGCGCCTGATCGCGCTCCGCGGCGGCGAGCTTGCCCTTGTCGACCAGGCGGCCCAGCCCCTTGGCGACCTGCGCCGCCCCGCGCTCGAGCGCGGCGGGCGCGGTGTCCGCCAGCACCACCTCGTAGCCGCTCGCGACGGCGACCTGGGCGATGCCGTGCCCCATGGTGCCGGCGCCCACGACGCCGATCCTGCCGATCGATGTCACCGATTGCGCGTTCATCGCCTGGTGGGTTGCCCTCCCTCTCCCAACGCCAGGAGCCCGGTGTCTGGCGGTCGCCAACGAGCCTAAGAGATTGAACCAGAAGGGTCAAGGCGAGGCGGGTGCTGAAAAGAACCGTCCACTCCAACCGGCCCGCGGTTCGGGACCCGCGCTGCTTGAACGGAAAGGACAGGACTGCAGGATAGCCAGCCACGCGCTGCGGCCGGCTGCTCTCGATGAGGTCGAGCACCCGCTGCCGGTCGGCATCGCCGCCGGCTTGCTGCCGGATCAGCTCTCTCGGATGGGCGGTGGGGGGGAGTTTCAGTCGGCCGGGACCGCGTTCAGCCTGAGGCCGAGCGCCTGGACCACCCGCAGCACGGTCGCCAGCTCTGGATTGCCGTTCGCGGAGAGCGCCTTGTAGAGACTCTCCCGGCCGAGCCCCGCCTTCCGTGCGACCCGGGTCATTCCCTTGGCCCGTGCGATATCGCCAAGCGCGGCAGTGACGACGGCAGGGTCGCCATCCTCGAGAGCCGCCGCCAGATAGGCAGCCCTGGCCTCCTCGCTGTCGAGGTGAGCGGTTGCGCTCCATCGTTTCGTGGAAGACTTCATGGTGCGACGTGAGCTCATGGTTCGTTATAGTCCCTTGTCTATATATAGAGAGTCGGATCGCGGCCTTTTGTTACCGTACCCCGCCCTAGCAACCCTCCGAACCTCTCCAAACGGACCGCCAACGCTCCTCATTCCAACTCCCCTTTCGAGGACCTGCTCGAGCTGTGAGGGTTGACCTTCTGTATCCCATGAGATACACTCCTTCTTCATGCCCGAGGTCCGCCAGACGGCGACCTTCCAGCGCTGGTTCGCAGGGCTCCGAGACCCTCAGGCGCGAGCCCGGATTCTGGTGCGCATCCGGCGCCTCTCGCTGGGCAACCCCGGCGACGTTCGCGCGGTCGGCAATGGGATCTCCGAGCTGCGAATCGACTGGGGTCCTGGCTATAGGGTGTACTTCACGGCCCGGGGCGTGACGCTGGTCATCCTTCTCGCCGGCGGCGACAAGAAAACGCAAGCGGCAGACATCCAAGCGGCCATCGAGCTCGCTCAAACTTTGTAGCTGGGACAATATGCCCAACGCCAACCGCCTGGTCTCCTCCCTCTCTGGCTACTTCGATGACCACCTCCCGCCGAACTTGGGAAGCGACCTGTACGGTCTAATCAGCAGGCGGCTCCGCTACGAGGGCTATCCCGACCACTTCCATGTCGAAGAAGTGTTCTCGATGGCGCTGGTCAGCGCCCTCCGGCATCTAT
>DATKFK010000741.1:0-14764 GCA_035544375.1 Thermoanaerobaculia bacterium | reverse complement strand
CCTCCCCGACGTCCGCGGGCGCCCAGCCGCCAGCCGACGCCGCCGGCCCGGACGCCGGCCGCACGCAGGCCGTGGCCGGGGACGGTTCCCGGGTGGCGGCGCGGGTCCGCGGCGGGCGGTTGGCGATCGCTTGCGCGGTGGCCGCGACGGTGATCTGCATCGGGGTGTTCGCCGAGGCCATGACCAACCCTCCCCACGACTGGGACGGCCGCATGACCTGGTGCGCGCAGGCCCGCTACATCCGTGCCGCGGGCACCGTGGACGCGGCCGTGCTCCGCGACGAGCGCTCGTACATTTCTCATCCGCAATATCCGCTGCTGCTGCCGGTCGCCCAGGTGGCGGTGCTCGAAGTCTTCGGCGCCGATCCCGACGCTCCCCTGCCGCGCGCCATCTACGCCGCCTTCCTGCCGGCGCTGCTGCTCGTGATCTACGACGGCGCGCGGCGCGTGGCCGGCCGCGCCTCCGCCGCCCTGGCGGCGCTCGCCGCCGCGGCCGCGCCGTTCGTCATCCGCGGCGAAGGGGGGGCCGAGAGCACCTACAGCGACCTGCCGCTGGCCTGCTTCTACGGCGCGGGCCTGGTGCTGCTGCTCGGCGGGCGGCCGCGCGCCGCCAGCGGGTGGGCGGCCGGGCTGTTGCTCGCCGCCGCGGTGCTGACGAAAAACGAAGGGGCGGTGCTCGCCGCGCTGGCGCTGGCGCTGACCTGGCGCTCGGGCAGGGCGGGAGCGGTCCGCTTCGCCGCCGCGGCGGCGCCGGTGGTCCTGGTGCTGGCGTTTTTCGCCTCGTGGCGGGCCGGCATCCCCAACCGCCAGGACGAGAACTATCCGGACATCCTGCAGGCCGGCCACCTGTGGCCCGGCATCGTCACCCACGTCGCGGACTTCGTGCCGGTGATGCTCGACAAGATGAACCGCTTCCGGCACTGGGCCGGCTTCTGGTGGATGGCGCCGGTGGCGCTGGTTGCCGGGCGGCGCGCCCTGCGCCACCCGCTCGCCCGCCGCTACCTGGCCGCCGCCGCGGGGCCGCCGCTCGTCGCCTGGGCCGCCTACTCGGTCCACCCGACCCCCGTCAACCTGGCGGCGGTGACCTGGGAACGATTCCTGCTGCAGGCGGCGGTGCCGCTGCTGATCGTGCTGGCCTGCGCCTGGGCCGAGGTGTGGCGGCGCCTGGCCCGCCCTACCGCCAGCCCGGCTGGCTCAGACGCGTGACCGCGGCGCGGCCGGAGCCGTCGGAGGCATGGCCGGCGACGTCGATCTCCTCGCTGAGGGTCGAGGAGACGTGCGCCACGTCGTCGCGGATGGCGACCTGCTCGAGGAGCCGGTTGCGCCGGAACTGCTGGAGGTTGAAGCTGTCGACGCAGATCACCAGGTTGAGACGCTGGCGGCCGCCCGCGACCCCGGCGCTCGCGCCCGCGGCGATGCCAGTGCTCGCGTCGCTCCCCGCGGCCCCATCGCCGCCCGCGACCGCGGCGCCGCCGCTCGCGGGCGCGGCGGGCGCCTCGGCGCGAAGCCCGGGAGCGGTGCCGAGGGCAGATGCGCCGCCGCCCGCCGGCCCGGAGAAGTTGGTGATCTCCGTCTTCTTGCCGTCCACGAAGAGGGCGAAATCGTCGCGCGTCAGGCCGGCGAGCTGCCGGCCCGTCCGGTCGCGGACTACCACGTCGATGTTGACCACGGTGACTTCGACGGCTTCCGCCAGCTCTCCCAGCCTTGGAGCAAGCGGGGTCTCGGCGGCGCGCGCACGTGCAGCTTGGGCCGCGAAACTGGTCGCGGAGAGCGATCGGGCCGGCCACCCTGGGGCGGCCATGGCGACCAGCACCATCGCCACCAGCCAGCGAGTGATCCCGGTCATCTTCGGCATCGCAGCCTCCGGCGGCTCGCATCAGCCTTTACGTAACAGCCCCTACACCATTCGAAATGCGCTATGGCGATGGCAGTTCCCGGATCGTGATGCAACCAATGCCGCTACGCGCGGCAACCGTGTCTCCGCCGCGGCCCGCCAGCTCGGGCGCGCGGCGGGCGGGTCAGCGGGGGGCGGGGGGCCTACGGCGGGAAGGCCGTGTTGTCGAGGCCGCCGCAGTAGTTCCCGGGGGCGTTGTGGTACGTCTTGGTGGTGCCGCCGATCGTGTCGGTGACGGTGATGTCGTACTCGAGGTTGGACAGCGTGCCGTAGAAGAAGGCGGTGCGGTCGCCGAAGTCGACCATCTTCAGCACCAGCTCGACGACCGTCGGGTCGGTGAAGGTGAAGAGGCCCGATTGATCGCTCAGGCTGCGCGGCATCCCCACGCCGCTCGAACCGTCGAACTGGTTCATCCAGCTGACGCCAACCGTGAAGCGCCGGTTGAGCAGGCACAGGGTGGTGCTGGACGGCGCGCAGGTGCCGCGCCTGGCAGCCGCGCCGATCGCCGACAGGTCCGCACCCCCCGGTAGAGCGGGAAGCGCCGGCCCGGGGCCGGGGCCGCCCGCGGCACCGCCGAGATCCCGCCGCTGGGCATCCGCGCCAGCCACGCCGGGGGCCGGCGACGCCGCCGTGAACGCGTTGTCGTCGATGCCGCCGCAATCGCCGGGAGTGTTCTGATACGTCTTGACCGTGCCGCTCGTGGTGTCGGTGACGGTGATGGTGAAGTGCAGATCGGTCAGCTCGCCGTAGAACACCTTGATGACGCCGCCGAGGTTCAGGATCTTGACGATCAGCTCGTAGTTGGACGGATCGGTGAAGTAGAAGAACCCGGTGCTGTCGCTCGACGGGATGGCGGAGCCGCCGCCCGAGGACCCGTCGAACTGGTTGGACCAGTTGACCTGCACCTGAAAGCGCTTGTCCAGCAGGCAGAGGGTGAACTTGTCGGGCTTGCAGACCCCGGGCGTGCCGCCCGGCTGCAGGAACTGCTGCAGCGTCTGGAAGCTGGCGGCGAAGGCGCCGTCGACCGTGAATTGCTGCGGGCTGCAATCGTTGTCACTGCCGCAGCTGCCGTACAGCTGGGCCACCACCTCGCCGTCGGCGAGGATCGCCGCCGATCCCGAGCTGCCGCCGAAGCTCCCGCCGGTGGTGAAGTCCGAGTAGAGGAACGTCGGCCGGGGGACGCCTTCGCAGACGGGCGCGGTCGAGTCGGCGGTGGTCACCACGTAGTCCTGCGCCAGGCCTAGGGGATGCGACAGGCGGTAGAGCAAGGTGCCGTCGGGGGTGGCGTTGGGATCGGAGTTCCAGCCCAGGAAGCTGCGTCCTGCCGGGACGGAATTCAGCCGCAGCAGCGTGAAATCGCTTTGGGCGCCGGCGGCGCCGGTGGCGAGCAGCGTGGAGCCGAAGCTCTTCGCCAGCGAGTCGGGGTCCGGCATGGGGCCGTTGCAGGTCGTCGTGTAGTAGTCCCAGAACGCCTCGAGGGTCTTGGCTCCCTGCGTCGTCGAGACGCAGTGGTTGGCGGTGAGCAGGAAGGGGACGCCGGGGGAGCTGCTGTTGAGGAGCTCGGCCGTGCACTGCCCCGAAGAGCCGCTGTCGAAGAAATAGATCATCGCCACGGCGTGCCGGACGCTCTCGATGGCCGGGAAGTCCTGGCTGGTGTAGCAGCGCGCGTCGAGGTTGCAGGAGAGGCCGGACTGCTTGGTGCCCATGTCCACCGTGCCCAGGTCGACCATCTCGAGCACCTTGTCCACGGTGAAACCGTAGCGCGCCTTGCCGGCGACCGCCGCGGCCGGCAGCTCGACGTCCACCGCCGCCTCCTCGCCGGGGACGCTGGGAGTCCACAGATCGCCGTCGGGGCCGATCAGCTCGGCGCCGAACGGCCCGGCGGTGTGACCGGCGCCGGTGACCCACAGGCGCGCGCCGGCCGGCAGGCTCACCCGCGACAGGTGCAGGCGCAGCCGAAAGGCGTCGGCCACGCGCACCGTGGCGCCCCAGGCCACCTTGTCGAGGGCGGTGGCGACGACCAGGCCGCCGGCGTGCTCGACCACCGCGCCGCGCGCCACCAGGCCGGCGGTCAGCTCGACCGTGCGCGGCGCCGGCAGGGGCCGTTCGAAACCATTGTGCAACGGCACGTGATGGGATTCGTTCCAGGCGCGCAGCGCCGCGATGCGGTCGGGGGCCTCGAGGGCGGCGGCGCCCAGCTCGGCCAGCGGCGCGAGACCGTAGCGTTCGGCAATGCGCGGCGCCTCGGCAGCCGCCGCGGCGGCTTTCGCCCGCGCCGCGGCGACGGCGGCGGCGTCCTCGCTCGGAGCACGGAGGCCGATGTGCAGGGGCGGCTCGGCCCGCGCCGGCGCGGGGAACAGCGGGTGGAGCGGGACGAGCAGGGCAAGAGCGAGAAGCAGGATGCGTCTGTTCATGGCGTCTCCAAACGGTGCCTTACACTTCAGTCGAGTACAATAACGCAGCTCGCGCTGCGCAAGGAGCAATCGGGGAGACATTTTCTCTCTCTCATCTCTCTATCCGTCAAGCGTCGCCGGAAGGAGGGGGGTGGCCCTCCTCGCCCCGCCGCCATGATAGGAGCGCCACCGGGAAGCGCGCCAGAAGGTCGGCCAGCTGGCGGCGGCCGGCCGCGACCGGCTCCCCGGTGAGCTCGTTCCACCAGGCGGCCGAGCCGCCGCGACCCGCGGGGCCCGCCGGCAGCTCGATCGTGGTGTCGCCCCAGTCGCCGCCGAGGCCCAGCACCAGCCGCGGCACCGCGACCGCCACCTCGCCGGCCCGGCAGAAGGCGACGGCGTGAACGGCGCGCGCGCCGGACGCCGCCAGCGGGCGGTAGTCCGCCCCGGGTCCGAAACAGAGCGGCAGCCGGCGGCGAAGGTGCAGCGCCTGGCGCACCAGCCACAGCTTCGGCAGGCCCTCCTCCATGCCGGCCAGCACGTCCTCCGGCGTGGCGCCCGGGAGGCGCGCCAGCAGCCGCCGCCGCAGCGCGTAATCGACCGGTCGGCGGTTGTCGGGATCGACCAGCGACGCCGTCCACAGCTCGCAGCCCTGGTAGAGGTCCGGGATGCCGGGAGCGGTGAGCTTGAGCAGGGTCTGGGCCAGGGAGTTGACGCGGCCCGGAGCGACCAGCGGCGCCGCGAGCTCCGCGAGGTCGCGCTGGAACTCGCCGTCGGCCGCGATGGCGGCGATGAAGCTCTGCAGCGCCGCCTCCCAGGCCGGGTCGGGACGCGTCCAGGAGGTGTGGACCTTGGCCTCCCGCGCCGCCTTCTCCATGTAGGCGGCGGCGCGTTCCACCGCGAGCGGCCAGGCGCCGACCAGCGTCTGGTACAGCAGGTACTCGGTGCCGGCGTCGGGCACGCCGCCGTCGCGGTGGCGCGCATTGTGCGCAAACCAGCGCCGCACCGCCTCGGCCCAGCGCTCAGGGGCCTCGGAAAGCAGGTACAGGCGCGCGCGCACGTCCTCGCCGCGCTTGGTGTCGTGGGTCGAGGTGGCGAGCATCGTGCGCGGCCAGCGCTCGGCGGTTTCCTGGCAGCGGCGATGGAACTCCTCCGGAGAGACGCCGAAGCGGCCGGGATTGCCGCCCACCTCGTTGAGCGCCACCAGGCGGTTGAAGACGTAGAAGGCCGTGTCCTCGACCCCTTTCGCCATCGCCGGCGCGGTGAGCTGCTGGCAGCGCATCGCCAGCTCGGCGGCGGCATCGCCCCGCACCCTCGCCAGCAGCACCGCGGCCAGGAAGTCGAAGAGGTCGGCGGGAAGGTCGGGGCGGCGGCGCCTGGCTGCCGCGACGGCGGCCTCGATGCGGGCGCGGTCCTCATCGGTGACCTGGCCGGCATCGGCAGCGGCGCCGCCCGCCGCCGGCCGCGGTGCGGCGCGATCGCCGGCCCGGACGTAGGTGCGGTAGACGGGGAGATCGGCCGCCACCTCCCGCAGCGCCGCGCGCAGGTCGTGACGGGAGTGGTCGCGGTGGCGGCGATGCTGCTCGCACACGGCGAGCCACAGCTCGCCCAGGCGGTTGACGTCGGCGGCGAGCAGGTCGCCCAGCACCTGCAGCTTGCAGGCGCGGGCGATCTCGGGCCAGTCCAGGCTGCCGCCGGTCATCGCCGCATACAGTCCCGACAGCGGCCCCTCGCCGGCCGGATCGACGAACAGCCCGCCGGCCGAGGCGAGGAAGTCGTAGCCGGTGGTGCCCTCGACCGGCCAGTCGGCCGGCAGGCGTTCGTCCGGCTGCAGCACCTTCTCGACGATCAGCCAGGCGTCCGGCGCCGCGGCCCGCAGCCGCCGGCAGTACTCGGCAGGGTCGTGGAGGCCGTCCGGATGATCGACGCGCAGGCCGTCGACGAGGCCGCGGTCCACCCAGTCGAGCACCCGCGCGTGGGTGTCCGCGAACACCCGCTCGTCCTCCACGCGCAGACCGACCAGCGTGTGGACGTCGAAGAAGCGGCGGTAGTCGAGCTCGCGGCCGGCCAACCGCCACCAGGTCAGGCGATAGCTCTGGCGCGCCAGCAGCCGGTCGAGGCGGTCGGGGTCGCCGTTGATCTCGGCCACCTCGCGGTCGATCGCCGCGGCGACCTCGGGGCGCTCGCCGGCCAGGCGCGCCAGCAGGCCGGCCAGCACCTCCTTGTCGCGGTGCCGGCGCGCGACGCTGTCGCGGTCGTTGGCGGTGGCCTCGGGCAGGCTGCCCAGGGAGCCGGCGATGAACGCCAGCTCGGCCGAACCGCAGCGGGCCGCGGCGGCGCGCAGCAGCTCGTCGAGCGAGCGCGGCGCGACCGGCATGCGGTGCTCGTGGTAGCCCACCTCGAAGCGGCCGCCGTCGCGGCTCAGGCGCAGCTCGCCGGCTTCCAGCACGCGGCCGAAGTGGTCGGCGAGGATGGGCAGCAGCACGATGTTGCGCCACCGCTCGTCGCGCGGCTCCCAATCGACATCGAAATAAGCGGCGTAGCGGCTCGCCGGACCGTTCTCGAGCACGTCCCACCACCAGCGGTTGGCGGGCCCGGTGATGGCCATGTGATTGGGAACGACGTCGAGGACCTGGCCCAGGCCAAAGCCGGCCAGCGTCTGGCACAGGCGCGCATGCCCGGCCTCGCCGCCGAGCTCCGCGCTCACCCGCGTCGGATCGACCACGTCGTAGCCGTGGGTGCTGCCGGGCGCCGCCTGCAGGTAGGGCGAGCAGTAGAGGTGGGAGACGCCGAGCGCCGCCAGGTAGTCGGCGACCGCCGCCGCCGCGTCGAAATCGAACTCGGGGCGCAGCTGCACACGGTAGGTGGAGAGAACCTGGCGCGGCACGCCGCGGAGATCGATGCAAGCGCCGCACCAGAGGGCTGGCCGCCGACCCTGCGTGCTAGCATTCTGAAGCGATGAGCTATGAGACTGTGTCGAAGCCAAGGGGAGGGGGCGTCCCCTACCCCCCCGGAGGGGAGGGAAGGGGATAGAGGGGTTGCGGGGGGAGATCCGATAGACGGCCGCGGCTCCGCCTGTCGCCAGTCGCGGCACTCCCCGCTCGTCGCTTCGAGTAGTCCTCGATCGCCAGCTACCGGCACCCGTCGGCTGCCTGAGAACCGCCGCAGGCCGTGGAAACAAGCATGAAAGTTATCATCATCGGCGGCGGCCCCGCCGGCCTTTACCTCTCTCTCTTGCTGAAGAAGGCCGACCCGGCCCACCGCATCGCCGTGCTGGAGCGTAACGGCCCGGACGACACCTTCGGCTGGGGAGTGGTGTTCTCGGACCAGACGCTCGGCAACTTCGCGGCCGCCGACCCCGAGACCTGCCGCGAGATCGCCGACCATTTCGCGCGCTGGGACGACATCGATGTCCACGTAAAGGGCACCGTTGTCACCTCCGGCGGTCACGGTTTCAGCGGCATCGCCCGCCGCACCCTGCTCTCCATCCTGCAACGCCGCGCCGCCGGTCTGGGCGTCGAGCTGCATTTTCATTGCGAGGTGCGCGGCCTCGAAGACCTGGGCGACCCGGACCTCGGGCTGGCCGGCAGGCCCGACCTGGTGGTGGCGGCCGACGGCGTCAACAGCGTCTTGCGCCGCCAGCTGGCCGCCCACTTCCAGCCCGATCTCGACGTGCGCTCCGCCAAGTACGTGTGGCTCGGCACGACGCGCCTGTTCGACGCCTTCACCTTCCTGTTCGTGGACCGCCCACCGGGGATCGACGGCGTCTTCCAGGCGCACGCGTACCGGTTCGACGAGCGCCATTCGGCATTCATCGTGGAGTGCGACCAGGCATCCTGGCGGGCCGCCGGCTTCGACCGTCTGGACCTCGACGGCACGGTCGCCGCCTGCGAACGGCTGTTCGCGCCCTGGCTGGACGGCCACCCGCTGCTGGCCAACGTGCCGCCGCACCAGCGGGCGGCGCCGTGGCAGAGCTTCACCAGGGTGCGCAATGCACACTGGCATCACGACAAAGTGGTGCTGATCGGCGACGCCGCCCATACGGCCCACTTCTCGATTGGCTCGGGGACCAAGCTGGCGATGGAGGACGCCATCGCCCTGGCGCGGGTGCTGGCGTCGCTCGGCGCCGGCGCCGGCGGGGCGGCTGGCAGCGGCGGCCACGACGCCGGCGGCGAGGACGCCGCGCGAGGCGGCGCCGGCCGGGAGTGCCTCGGCGCGGCGCTCGCCGCCTACGAGGAGGAGCGCAAGACCGAGGCGCTGCGGCTGCAGAACGCGGCGCGCAACTCGATGGAGTGGTTCGAGAACGTCCGCCGCTACATCGGCCTCGAGCCGCAACAGTTCGCCTACAGCCTGCTCACCCGCAGCCAGCGGGTCAGCCACGAGAACCTGCGGCAGCGCGACCGTGCCTACCTGGGCGGCGTCGAGCGGTGGTTCGCGAGCCGCGCCGCCGCCGCGCCCGGGGCGGCGTCAGGCGCGGTCTCCGGCGCCGCGTCCAGCGGGCCGCCCGGCACGGTGTCCGGCGCGGTCTCAGGCGCGACGCCCAACTGGGCGCCCGGCGCGGTATCCGGCGCGGCGGCTGGCGGGGCGCCCAGCGGGGCGACCGGGGCATCCGGCCTGGACACGGCTACCGCTCCCGGCGCGACGCCGCCGATGTTCACGCCCTTTCGGCTGCGCGGCCTGACGCTCGCCAACAGGGTGGTGGTGTCGCCGATGGATATGTACAGCGCCCAGGACGGCACCCCCAACGACTTCCACCTGGTCCACCTGGGAGCGCGGGCGCTGGGCGGCGCCGGCCTGGTCATCACCGAGATGACCTGCGTGTCGCCGGCCGGCCGCATCACTCCGGGCTGCACCGGCATGTACGCCGAGGCGCACGCCGCGGCCTGGCGCCGGATCGTCGACTTCGTGCACGCCTGGAGCCGGGCGGCGATCTGCCTGCAGCTCGGCCACTCGGGCGGCAAGGGCTCGACGCGCTTGATGTGGGAAGGGATGGACGAGCCGCTGACGGACGGCGGCTGGGAGGTGATGGCGGCCTCGCCGGTCGCCTACCGTCCCGGCATGCAGGTGCCGCGCGAAATGACCCGCGCCGACATGGACGAGGTGCTCGCCCAGTTCGTGCGCGCCACCCACTGGGCTCTCGCCGCCGGCTTCGACATGCTAGAGCTGCACTGCGCCCACGGCTACCTGCTGTCGGGCTTCATCACGCCGCTGCTCAACCGCCGCGGCGACGAGTACGGCGGCCCGCTCGCCAACCGCCTGCGCTTCCCGCTCGAGGTGTTCTCGGGCGTGCGCGCGGCGTGGCCGGCGGAGCGGCCGATGTCGGTGCGCATCTCGGCCACCGACTGGGTCGAGGAGGGCCTCTCCGGCGAGGAGGCGGTCCTGGCGGCGGCGGCCTTTCACCACGCCGGCGCCGACATCGTCCATATCTCGACCGGCCAGACCGCGGCCGCGGCCCAGCCGGTCTACGGCCGCATGTTCCAGACCCCCTGGAGCGACCGCATCCGCAACGAGGCCGGCGTGCCGACCATCGCGGTCGGCAACATCACCGAGCCCGACCAGGTCAACTCGATCGTCACCGCCGGCCGCGCCGACCTCTGCGCCCTGGCGCGCCCGCACCTCACCGATCCGCACTGGACGCTGCGCGCCGCCGCCGAGCTGGGCTTTGCGGACCAGGCCTGGCCGGTGCAATATCTCACCGGCAAGAGCCAGCTCGAGCGCGCCGTCGCACAGCGGGGACGTCTGGGCGGGATCGGCGAGACTGTCGAGATGCGCGGCACGAGCACGGTGTAGCGCGCGGAGGGCGACGAATGGATGCGCTGAACCCCGGCAGCGAGAAGGTGCCCGCGGCGGGCGGCGACGGCGAGGCGGCGATCCGGCCCCGGCACTTCGGCTGGGAGGTGGCGGACCGCGTCGCCGTCATCACCCTCGACCGGCCGGAGCGGCGAAACCCGCTGACCTTCGAGTCCTACCGCGAGCTGACCGACACCTTCGACGCGCTGCGGCGGCCCGGCCACGTGGCGGCGGTGCGGGCGGTGGTGCTCACCGGCGCCGGCGGCCACTTCTGTTCGGGCGGCGACGTGCACGACATCATCGGGCCGCTGATTGCCTGGCGCCAGGCCGGCCGCACGGACCTGCTGCTCGACTTCACCCACCTCACCGGCGAGCTGGTCAAGGCGATGCGCGCCTGCCCGCAGCCGATCGTCGCCGCGATCGACGGCACCTGCGCCGGCGCCGGCGCCATCCTGGCGATGGCCGCCGACCTGCGCCTCGGCACGCCGCGCAGCAAGGTGGCCTTCCTGTTCGCGCGGGTGGGCCTCTCCGGCGCCGACATGGGAGCCTGCGCCATCCTGCCGCGCATCGTCGGCCAGGGGCGGGCCGCCGAGCTGCTCTACACCGGCCGCGCCATCGCCGGGGAGGAGGCTGAGCGCTGGGGCTTCTACAACCGGCTGGTCGACCCGGAGGCGCTGCTCCCCGAGGCGCGGGCGCTGGCATCGGCGCTGGCGCACGGACCGAGCCTTGCCCACGCCATGACCAAGCGGGCGCTCCACCAGGAATGGAGCATGGGGCTGGCCGAGGCCATCGAGGCGGAGGCGCAGACCCAGGCCCTGTGCATGCAGACCGAGGACTTCGCCCGCGCCTACCGGGCATTCGTCGCCGGCGGCAAGCCGGTCTTCGAAGGCAGCTGAGACGCATGGCCGACACCTCGTACCTCGGCTGGCCGTTCTTCGACGACTGGCACCGCGCGCTGGCGCGGCGGGCGGAAGATTGGTGGCGGCGGGAAGGCGCATCGCTGCCGGACCCCGAGAGCCGCGACCAACAGGGAGTGCCCCGACGGGCGGCGGGCGGAGCCACGGCCGACGAGCGGGGAGAGCCCCGACAGGCGACGGGCGGAGCCGCGGCCGGCGACGAAAAACACCTCGGCGACGCCTGGGCCGCCAGCCGCGAGATCGTGCGCCGGCTGGGCGATGCCGGTTGGCTGCGCTACGTGGTGCCGGCAGCGCACGCTTCGTACGCGGCGTATGCGCCCGAGGCCGGGCTCACCGCGCCGCCGTGCCATCCCGACCGGCCGGAGGCCGGCGCGCGGGATGCGGGGACCGAACGCCCTGCCGGCCCGCACGGCCCGCAGCACCTGGCGGACGGCCTCGACGTGCGCACCCTCTGCCTGTTGCGGGAGACCTTTGCCCGCGGCTCGGCGCTCGCCGATTTCGCCTTCGCCCTGCAGGGCCTGGGCAGCGGCCCGCTGTCGCTGTTCGGAACGGAGGCGCAGCGGCGCGAGTACCTGCCGCGGGTCGCCGCCGGGCAGGCCATCCCCGCCTTCGCGCTCTCGGAGGCGGCCGCCGGCTCGGACGTCGCCGCCATGCGCACCACGGCGCGGCGCGACGGCGGCGACTACGTCCTGGACGGCCGGAAGAGCTGGATCTCGAACGCCGGCATCGCCAATTTCTACGTCGTCTTCTGCCGCATGCCCGAGGGCGGCGACCGCTCCTACGGCGCCTTCGTGGTCGACGCGGACCGTCCCGGCTTGTATGCCGGCGAACGCTGCGACGTCACCGCGCCGCATCCGCTCGGCACCCTGGAGCTCACGGGTTGCCGGGTGCCCGGCGGCGCGCTCATCGGCGAGCCGGGCCGCGGCTTGCGGGTGGCGCTCGCCACCCTCGACGTCTTCCGCCCGACCGTCGGCGCCGCGGCGCTCGGGCTGGCGCGCCGCGCTCTCGACGAGGCGCTTGCCCACGTCACGCGCCGCGAGGTCTTCGGGCAGCCGCTCGCCGGCCACCAGCTCACCCAGGCCAAGCTCGCCGACATGGCGACGGCGGTGGACGCGAGCGCGCTGCTCGTCTACCGTGCCGCCTGGGCGCGCGACCGCGGCGGCGCGGCGCGCGTCACCCGCGAGGCGGCGATGGCCAAGCTGTTCGCCACCGAGACCGCACAGCGCGTGGTCGACGACGCGGTGCAGCTGCTCGGCGCGCGCGGCGTTCTTGCCGGCGCGCCCGTCGAACGGCTCTACCGCGAGGTGCGGGCGCTGCGCATCTACGAGGGCACGAGCGAGATCCAGCGGCTGGTGATCGCCGGCCAGGTGCTGGCGGCGGCCGCGACGGGGTCGGTACCGGGACCTGAAACGGCGAGCTGAGGAGAGCTGAGACGATGGCGGAACTGCCTGCGAGCGCTGCCCGCGGCCCGTCGCCGGCGGCCGCTGCGGCGCCCGGCGACGGCGAGCCCAGCGCCCACCTTGACGGCTTCTGCCGCGAGGCGCTGCCGCCCCGCGAGCTGTGGCCGGAGATGGCCTACGACGCACTGCCGGAGCTCGCCTATCCGGCGCGGCTCAACTGCGCCGCCGAGCTCCTGGACCGGCGCATCGCCGAGGGCGACGGCGAGCGCATCGCCATCCACTACCCGGGCGGGCGCTGGACGTACCGCCAGCTGCTGGCGACCGCCAACCGGCTCGCCCACGCGCTGGTGGAGGACCTCGGAGTGGTTCCGGGCAACCGCGTGCTGCTGCGCGGCCCCAACACGCCAATGCTCGCGGCCTGCTGGTTCGCGGTGCTCAAGGCGGGCGGCGTGGCGGTCACCACCATGCCGCTGCTGCGGGTGCGCGAGCTCACCTTCATCGCCGACAAGGCGCGCATCCGGCTGGCGCTGACCGATGCGCGGGTCGCCGCCGACTGCGAGCAGGCGATGCGCCGGACGGCGGCGGGCGAGCCCCGCGCCGGGGCGCGCGTGGTGACCTTCCTGGGCGGCGGCGGGCAGGCCGCGGGAGGCGCCGCGCAAGCCGCAGGCGGTGGCGCGCAAACCGCACGTGGTGGCGCGCAAGAGCCGGGCGGCAGCCAGGAGACGGCGCCTGTCGCGGAGGAGACCGCGCCTGTCGCGGACCTCGAGCAACTGGCGCGCGGCAAGCCTGACGAGTTCTCCAACTGCGACACCGCCGCCAGCGACGTCGCCTTCATCGCCTTCACATCCGGCACGACCGGCCAGGGCAAGGGCACCCTGCATTTCCATCGCGACGTGCTGGCGGCGAGCGACTGCTTCCCGGGCCATGTGCTGCGGGCGCGGCGAGACGACATCTTCTGCGGCTCGCCGCCGCTCGCCTTCACCTACGGCCTGGGCGGCCTGCTGCTCTTCCCGCTGCGCATCGGGGCGTCCACGCTGTTGCTCGAGCAGGCGACGCCGGCGCACCTGCTGCAAGGCATCCAGGACCATCGCGCCACCGTCTGCTTCACCGCCCCGACCGCCTACCGCGCGATGTGCGGCATGCTCGACCGCTACGACGTCTCGAGCCTGCGGCTGTGCGTCTCCGCCGGCGAGACGCTGCCGCTCGCCACGTTCGAGGCCTGGCAGCGCGCGACCGGCATCAAGATCGTCGACGGCATCGGCTCGACCGAGCTGCTGCACATGTTCATCAGCTCGGCGGGCGACGAGATCCGTCCCGGCGCCACCGGCAAGGTGGTGCCAGGCTACCAGGCCAAGGTGGTGGACGATGCCGCAAAGCAGGTGCCGCCGGGCACGATCGGCCGGCTGGCGGTGCGCGGGCCCACGGGCTGCCGCTACCTCGACTACGTCGAGCGCCAGAAGGTCTACGTGCAGGACGGCTGGAACTTCACCGGCGACTCCTACGTCGAGGACGAGGACGGCTACTTCTGGTACCAGGCGCGCACCGACGACATGATCATCTCCGCCGGCAACAACATCTCGGGCCCGGAGGTCGAGGCGGTGTTGCTAGAGCACCCCAAGGTGCAGGAGTGCGGAGTGGTCGGCCTGCCGGACGCCGAGCGAGGCCAGGCGGTGACCGCCTTCGTGGTGCTGGCGCCCGGGGCCGAGGCCGGTCCCGCCACGGTCAAGGAGCTGCAGGAGTTCGTCAAGGCCGAGATCGCGCCCTACAAGTACCCGCGGCGGATCGAGTTCCGCGAAGCCCTGCCGCGCACCGACACCGGCAAGCTGCAGCGCTACAAGCTGCGGGAAGGCTCCTGGTGAGCGGCGAAGCGCCGGGCGGCAGCGGAAGCCGGCTCGAGATCATCCAGCCCGAGGGTTGGCTGGCTCCCAAGGGTTATGCCAACGCGGTAGCCGGGCGCGGCCGCCTGGTCTTCGTCGCCGGCCAGGTCGGCTGGGACCCGCTGACCGGGAGCTTCGCGGGTGACGACATGGCGGCGCAAGCCGCCCAGGCGCTGGCGAACGTCGCGGCCGTGTTGCGCGCCACCGGCGCCGAGCCTGGCCATGTTGTGCGCATGACCTGGTACGTCACGAACCGCGAAGAGTACCTGGCCGCCAGGCCAGCCATCGGTGCTGCCTACCGAGCCGTGATGGGCCGCCACTACCCCGCCATGTCGCTGCTGATCGTCCACTCCCTGCTGGAAGAACGAGCCAAGGTCGAGATCGAGGCGACGGCTCTCATTCCAGACGTCGTGCCACGATGAGAGGTAAGGTCGTTGGAAGGAAGGGACGAAGATGTCGGAGCGATCAAAAACGCTCGCTGATCCGTTCGGTGGTCG
>DATKFK010000740.1:0-2513 GCA_035544375.1 Thermoanaerobaculia bacterium | reverse complement strand
AACGCGAGGAGGCGCGGCCAGTGCCGCCGCCGGCAGCAGCGAGCTGAGGGCGCCCGCCGGCGCCCTTGAGACGAAACTGGCGGCCATGCCCGCAACCAAACCCTCGACCGCCCGCCTCCACCTGCTGCCGGCTTCCCGGCGGCGCCGGTTCTGGCGCCGCCTCGAGCTGCGCCGCGCCTGGGACCGGCTGCTCGAGCTCCCCTGGGTGTGGGTGCTCCTGCTGGTGGCGGCGGGGGGGGCCGCGCTCACGCCGGGGGTGTGGCTGGCGCCGCTGCTCGCGTCGCACCTCGCCCCGGGCACCGTCGCGGGGCGCGACTACGTGGCCTCCCGCGACCTGATGCTCTTCGACGCCGCCGCCACCCGCGCCAAGCAGGACCAGGCGCGCGCGCGGGTGCTGCCGGTCTACGACTTCGATCCGGGTGTGCAGACGCTGCGCGACGCCCAGCTGGCAGACCTCTTCGCCGCGGGGCGCCAGCGCCTGCCGGGGGCGCGCGACGAAGCGGCGCGCTCGGCGCTGGTCCGCGAGCTGGCGCGGACCGCCGCGGCGGCGCCGGCGGCGGCGGCCGCAGGTCCATCCGGCGGCGCCGCGCCCGCCGCGGCCGCGCCGCCGGCCACGGTCGCACCGCCGGCCGCGACCGGCGCGCCGACCGCGGCCGGCGCGGCAGGTCCGTCCGGCGGCGTCGCGGACGCGCTCAAGCTCGAGCCCGAACAGGTCGAGGCGCTGCTGCGCAAGGGCTTCTCGGCCGAGAGCGAGGACCGCCTGCGCGGCGCGATGGACGGCGCGCTGCGGCGCGGCGTGGTCGAGAACAAGGCGCTGCTGCTGGAAAACCGCATGACCGGCATCGTGCTGCGCAACCTGGCGGACGGCTCAGAGCGGGTGCAGGTCAGTCTCTTCGACCACCTCGGCTACCCGGAGGAGACGCGCGACTTCCTCGAGTCGGAGGTGCGCGGCTGGAGCGGCTTCACCGCCGCCGAGCGCCGCCGGCTGGTGGGCTTCCTGGTCGACAACCTGTCCCCCAACCTGCACCTGAACCGCAGCGAGACGCTCGCCCGGCGCGACCTGGCGGAAGCCGGCGCCGGCCAGGCCTTCACCCAGATCCGCAAGGGCCAGGTCATCGCCCGCAAGGGCGACATCATCGACGAGGCGAAGGCGCGCCTGATCGAGACGATGCGCGGCCGCGGCTCGCCGCGCTCGCGGCTGCCGGAGGCCGCCGGCACGCTGCTGCTGCTGGCGCTGGCGGCGGCGGCGCTGTGGCTGGGCCTGGCCGGCGAGCGGGTGGCCGGCCACAGCCGCCGGCGGCTGTTCGCCGAGAGCGCGCTGCTGCTGACCGGGGCGCTGCTGGGTGCCAGGCTCGGGTTCCAGCTGGCCAGCGCGCTCAGCGCCTCGGTGCAGGTGCCGCCGTTCAACGCCTGGCGCGGTTACGTCCTGGCGCTGCCGTTCGCGGCGCTGCCGCTGTCGGCGGCGCTCTTGCTGCGGCGCCACGTCGCGCTGCTGCTGGCGGTCGTGTGCAGCCTGCTGGTCGGCCGGATGGCGATCGAAGGCGAGCCGCTGGCGGTGGCGCTCTACGCCTTCGCCGGCTCGCTCGCCGCCATCTTCGCCGTCGATCGCTTGCAGTTCCGGCAGCGCCTGGTGATGCCGCGCGCCGGCCTGGTGGTGGGCGGGGTGAACGTGTTGCTGGCGCTGATCGTCTCCGCCCTGGCCGGCGACACGGACCTGCTCACCGCCGGCTTCGAGCTGGTCTGCGCCTTCGGCGGCGGGCTGCTGGCGGCGGCGGTGGCGAGCTTCGCGGTGCCGGTCCTCGAGCCGCTCCTGGGCATCACCACCGACATCAAGCTGGTCGAGATCTCCAACACCAACCTGCCCTTGCTCCGCCGCCTGGCGTTCGAGGCCCCCGGCACCTTCCAGCACTCGCTGATGGTCGCCAACCTGGCGAAGGAAGGGTGCGAGGCGATCGGCGCCGACGCGGTGCTCGCCTACACCGGGGCGCTGTACCACGACATCGGCAAGGTCTTCCGCTCCGACTACTTCATCGAGAACCAGCGGCCGGGGCAAAACCGTCACGACCGCCTGCTGCCGTCGATGAGCGCGCTGGTCCTGGTCAACCACGTCAAGGAGGGCGCCGAGCTGGCGCGCCAGCACCACCTGCCGCAGGTGATCGTCGACGCCATCGAGCAGCACCATGGCACGCGCCTGATGCGCTTCTTCTACAACCGCGCGCGAGAGCAGAACGACCGCGCGGCCGGCGAGGTGCGCGAGGCCGACTACCGCTATCCGGGGCCGCGGCCGCGCAACAAGGTGATGGCGGTGCTGATGCTGGCCGACGGCGTCGAGGCGGCGAGCCGCACCCTGACCGATCCGACGACGGCCAAGCTGCGCGGCCTGATCGGCACGCTGTTCGACGATTGCCTGCAGGACGGCCAGCTGGACAAGACCGACCTCACGCTCTCCGACCTCAGGGCCGTCTCCGAGGCGTTCCTGCGGGTCCTCTCCACGATCTACCATCAACGGGTCG
>DATKFK010000739.1:0-3516 GCA_035544375.1 Thermoanaerobaculia bacterium | reverse complement strand
TAGCGGGAGCACGGCCCGACCATGGAACCGACGGACAAACCCTTTCCTTTCGGGCTTCGAGCGCGGCTTTCGCAAGTCGTCCGCAGCGACGGCGGCGTCGGCCTGGCGGCGGCGCTGCTGTGCGCCCTGGCGGCCGGAGCGGCTTTACGTCTGTGGAACCTGGGGGCGCAGGTCATGTCCGGGGACGAGTTTCACGCCATCTTCGCGGCCCATGATCGATCGGTCACGCGGCTGCTTTTCTTCTACCAGGAAGCTGACAATTGCATTCCGCTGTCGGTCATCGACCGCATGCTCATCGATCGGGGCGTCGATCTCACGGAGTGGATCTTGCGGCTGCCGGTGCTCATCGCCGGCTTCGCGCTGCTGGCGCTGGCGCCGGTGTGGGCCTTCAGGAGATTGGGGGCGGGCACGGCGGTGGCGCTCGCCTGGCTGGTGGCGATCTCGCCGGGGCTGGTCTTCTATTGCCGAATTGCTCGCTCCTACAGTCCCGCAACCCTTTTCGCGTGCGCCGCCGTGGCTGCCTTCGAGGTCTGGCACCGCCGCGGCGGCCTGCTGCCGGCGGCGATCTACGTCGCATCGGCCGTGGCGGCGGTCTGGTTCCACCTGGGCGTCGCGCCGCTGGCGTTGAGCCCCTTCCTGGTCGCGGCGCTGGCGCTGACGACGCCGGCGCCGCAGGGCCGGACGCGGGGCAAGGCGCTGGCGCGCCTGCTGTGGCTCGGCGCCGCCACCGCGGCCGCGCTGGCGGCGCTGCTGGCCCCGGCACACCGCACGTTGCTGCCGTTCCTCGCCGGCAAGCACGGCAGGCTCGAGGTCTCGCCGCGGGAGGCGGTCGAGGTCGGAGAGTGGATCGCCGGCATCGGCAGCCGGTGGGCGGGGGCCGCGGTGGCCGCAGCCGCGGCAGCCGCGGTCGGGGCGATCTTCCTGGCCGGCCTGGCGCTCCTGTGCCGCCGGCACGGCTGGCTGGGCGGATTCGTCCTGGCGGCGGTGGCGGCCCAGCTGGCGAGCGTCCTGGTGCTCGCCCCCGTGGCGCATCAATCGACCATCGTCTTCGCCCGCTACCTGGTTTTCGCCTTGCCCCTGGCGCTGGTGCCGATCGCGGCGGCGCTCGGCGGTCCCTGGCCGCCGCGGTGGCGCGCGGCGCAGCCCTGGCTCGCGGCGGCCGCCGGCGCCGGCCTGTTCGCGTGCGGCCCGTTCCTGGACGGAGAGCTCGCCCGCACCTCGTTCGCCCACAACGAGCTCTACCTGCGCTTCACCGAGCCGCGGCCGCGGTTGGACGGCGCCGGGCCGGTGGCCGTCTACGACTGGCTGGCGCGGGCGGCGCCGGGCGCGGTGATCGAGCTGCCGTGGGACCCCATCTTCATGTTTGACCGCGCTCTTGGCTTGTACCAGGCGCAGCACGGACGGCAGGTCGTCGTCGCGGGCAACCTGAAGGATCCCCGGCTGGCGTTTCGCAACATGACCTCCAGCCAGCCGGACAAGTTGCTGGCCGCGCCAGGACGGTGGCTGATCGTCCACCGCGCCATCGTCCGCGAAGCGGCGCGCATCGGCGGCAATCCCTGGGAGGCGACCCGCGAGCTGCGCCGGGCCTTTCGCGGGCGCGCGCTGGCGGAGGCCGCGGCCTACCGCACGCGATGGGGTCCACCCGCCTACGAGGACGATTGGGCCATCGTCTGGGACCTGGACCGCGTACGGCAGGAGGTCCGCCCCCGATTCGAAGCGATCCGATGCCGCTCGGCGTCAGGGTGGCGGCTGGCGGGAAACTAATGGTCGGCAGCGGCGGTTGCGATCAGCTGGGCGAGACGAGCGAGGCTGACGGCGCCATCCTGCAGGATGATGATCTTTTCCGGTTCGGACGCGAACCATGCGAATGAGCTCCACGCCAAAGCCGCGGCCGTCTTCCTGAAGCCGGTGGACTCCCGATCCTGAAAGGCCGTAACAAAGGCCACCCGTGAGCGCTTGAAGCCAGCACCATCTGTGAGCTCCCGCATCGCCTGCTGGCGGCGGGCCGTGATCGCACCATCGGTGGCGACCACCTCGACGAACACGATCAATGGGTCGGCAGGCCCAAGATCGGCGAGGATCATGTCCGGAAGCTCTCGATCGACTTGGATCTTCAGTCCGAGCTTCGCTGCGAGCTCCTCGTCATGCGCCACAACCTTGTTGCCGCTCTCGCTGAGCCAGAGGACCGCCGGCTCCTCGAGGAATTGATTTGCAAAGATCTCGATCACGGCTTGCGAGACGATCGAGCTGGGTCCCGGCGCCAGCCGCCGGGTCTCGCCATTGGGGAACTTCACGAGAATGCCCGCGCGACCTGATGCGGCGCCATGCCTCACGATCGAGATGCGGGCAAGCGCGCCCTTCGAGAGATTTGCCAGCTGCCAGGAAGTGATGGCGGTTTCAAGGGCTGGGCCCTCGAGAGCCGGATCGAACAGGCCCGCGAAGCCCTTCTTGAGCGCATAGCGCGGCTTGCTCGAAGTGGTAGGGAGATCTTGACGTGCGATCGCCGCCCCTACAACCACCAGACCTTCGCGCAGCGTCTCGTCGCGGATCGCCTCGCGCGAGTTATCCTGGTACCAACGAGCACCTCGGGCCACTATCTTCTTACTGTAGGTCTCGCGAGCCTCGCTATCAGTCTTCACGGCCTGTTTGTCCGTCATCCGGTAGACATGCTTCGGCGCCAACCAGCGGCCGGTACCCTCGACCGCGCCAATGTAGAGCATCGTAAAGACGGTGCTCGCGGCGACATCTCGAACGCAGTAGCTGCGACTGGGGGTGCCCTCGGGGAAGATGAGAGGCAACCGCTCGCTCACCAGGGCACGGCTGGCGTACTGTGGCATCGACTCTGGATCAGGCATGGCCGCCGTAGAGCTTTGTGCAGGTGGCTTCGATCTGACTTCGGCGGGGCTTGCCGTTGACCAGTTGTGCGAGCTCGCGAAGGGCTCCGGGCGCCGGCAGCGGCAGGGACTCCAGCTCGTAAGCCGACACTGCAACGCTGCCGCTGACGCACCGGAAGGCACGATCGGCGGCGGCGCTGTTGAGGAATGCCGCGAGCACGTCGAGGGACACCGGCGGCGAATCGGCCATCGGCCGCAGCACGTTGAGATGATTCTCGACGACCACCGAGCCATGGCGCTCGAGAAAGCTCGCGGGGAGCGCGGCGGCGATCAGCCGGCGGTGCTGCTCTTTTGCAGTCGTGCGTTGAACCAAGACACAGGGCGCCCTGGTGACGAGCCACTCGTCACCGGCACGCAGCTCGAAGAACGGTGCATGATTCCTCTTTTCGGCCCGCCAGACAAAGCGTCCATCCGCGGTAACAGCTTCAGCCCAGATGAGCGGAGGACGCTTGCGGCCACCGCGATGAGACAGCTGGTCTTTGTAACGATTCCAGACCAACGGACCGGTGCTGACGCAGTATCCCCAGTCGGCCAAGCGATGGCTCATTCCGGCCAGCCTGGCCACCAGCCGCGCCTGTCTCCGGTTGCGGGGCAAGAGCCACGGCAGGGAATGATCGACCGG
>DATKFK010000738.1:0-3619 GCA_035544375.1 Thermoanaerobaculia bacterium | reverse complement strand
CTCCGAGACAACCCTTCGGCTGCGGAGTGAGCCACCACATCTTCTGGTGATCGAAAAGCTTAGCATGTGGTACCACGGCGCGAAAATTGACTGCGACGAAGGTGGAGACTTTCGTGTGCAGTCTCCTGATGGAAGCATCTTCTGTGCGGATGCGGTCGAGGCCGTCGAGTGTGAAAAGGCAATCGTTATATCTCAGCAAGGTCTTGCGATAGGTTATCGATGCAAGGGAGGGCTGCGAGCGCCGATAATTAGATGAGCTTCCTCATAGTACGGCGCGCTCAAGAGTTTTACGGCACTCAGAGACCAAGTATGACCGGCTGCCGACCGTCCAGGGGACCTCGGGATAGCGGGGCTCGACTGCTGTCCTCGTAGGAGGACATGAAAGGCTTATGCCTGAATCCATGGGGATGTGTTGCCCTTTTGCCGCCTCATTTTGAGGACAGGTTATCCCACGTCCGGGCCTCCCAAGAGCCAGGACCGTGGGCGAGCACCTCTTGAAGCGGCGACGTGATGCCGGCGACAGTCGCCCCGCCTCCTGGCCGCCTCGGAACTTGCCAGGCGCCTGGCGCGCGAGGAGGTCCGGAGCTCAAGCCCATGAGCCGCCCAGAGGAAGTCGCTCGCTACCTCGTCTTGGTAGCCCTGACCTTCCGCTTCGCCTCTGGCACCTGAAGGTCCCTCCCAGAGCACAGAGCAATGCAGCAGTCAGATGGCAGCCATCCTGCCGGGAGGGGCAGAGGGGAGCGGCGGAGCCGACGCTCGCCGTTTTCGGTACAATGCCTGCGTGATGAACCGCCCTGCCGCTCTCGATCCGGTGCCGCTGGTTTTCGCCGACGATGGCTCCGCCATCCGGATTGCGGGAACTCGCCTCACCCTCGACGCGGTCGTGGGGGCCTTCAAGCGCGGAGCGACGGCCGAGGAGATCGTGCAGGACTACCCGTCCATATCGCTGCCCGATGTCTACGCGGTCATCGCCTACTACCTCCGGCATCGTTCCGAGGTCGAGGATTATCTGGCGAAGCGTGAGGCGGCGCACGCGGACTTGCGGCGTCAGATCGAGGGTCGTCCCGAGTACCAGGAGTTGCGCGAGCGGCTCCTCGCCCGGATCGCGCGAGCCAAGGCGGGCTCGGCTTGACGCTGCGGTTCGCAGCAGACGAGAACTTCGACGGCAGGATCGTTCGCGGTCTGCTCCGCATCCTTCCCGATCTCGACCTGATACGAGTACAGGACACCACGCTCGCCGAGTCCGACGACGACTCAGTGCTGGAATGGGCAGTGCAGGAGAGTCGAGTTGTACTGACCCACGACGTTGGTACCATGACGGCGGCCGCATGGGCGCGCGTGCGCGCGGGCTTGCCGATGAAGGGCGTGATCGAGGTGGACCCCGACGAGCCAATCGGGCGGATGATTGAGGAGATTCACTTGATCGCCGTGGCATGCGCGCCGGAGGAGTTCGACGGGCAGGTTCTCTTTTTGCCTCTATGACTACGCGCCCATCGTCTTCGCGGATCCTTCTGCAGAACTTAGCGCGCTGACGCGCGAACCTGGGCGAAGAGGCCAGGGCGGTGGACTGCTGGCACCTGGAGGGAGGGTGACGGCGATGAACCGGCGCTGTATCGTCGAGCCCTCATGTTGGCCGTCAGCCTCGAGAGCCGGTATCGCATCGCCGCGCTGTTGGAGGCCCATTCGGTGCGCATCGCCCGCCGTCCGCGTCGCCGTGACCGGCGCCGGCTCCAAGTGAGGGACAGAGCAGATCCGGCCGGCCTCGTTCTCCACGCCTCCCTTTCCTCTAAGATCATCACAAAGGGTGCACGAACCCCTGGGGATGTGTAGCCTAAATGCTGTCATCTTGGGAAAGGGAGGGGGCGGGCAGCGAGCGTCAGCTCGATTTCCTCCCTCCCGATCCGGGAGGGGAAGGGGCTCTCCGCGGAAGCGCTGGCTCGACGGTTCGGCCTCGTGGCTACTGGTAATAGCCGTTGACGTCGAGGATGAAGTCGGCCTTGGCGGCGGAGTCGAGCTGGACGGTGAAGCCGGCGGCGCCGAGCAGGAGCATGGCGCTGTCGGCGCGGGTCTGGCCGGCGGCAAACTCCACCTGACTCGTGGCGGGGACGGCGGTGCCGGCGGGGAAGAGGCGCAGGTCGCCGGCGGCGCCCGGTTGGGTGATGGTGACGTTGACGGACAGGACGCGGGCGGTGGCGGGGACGCCGCAGGTGCCGGTGACCGCGAAGGTGCGCTGGGCGTGGGGTTGCAAGCTGGGGCCGCCGAGGGGACCGGCGGTGCCGCGGGTGTCGATGAGACGGCAGGGCGCCAGCGTGTAGAACCCCATGCCCATGGAGATCTTGGCCAGGAAGGCGTCATTCAGGCCGGCGAGGGCGGGCTGGATCGGGCTGGCGCCGGCGACTGGGAAGTCCACCGAGGTGGTCCAGCCGCCCACGTAGACGTTGCCGCCAGCGTCGACAGCGAGGGACTCGGCGCGGTCGGCGCCGCTGCCGCCCAAGTAGGTGGAGTAGACGATCGCGGTGCCCTGGGGATCGATCTGGGTGAGGAAGGCGTTGATCGAGCCCTTGAGAGTGGGCTGCAGGGAGCTCGGGCCGACCCCGGGAAAGGCGGCGGACGTGGTGGAGCCGGTGATGTAGGCGTTACCGCCAAGGTCGACGGCGACGGCCTGCGCGAGATTGCCAAGGGCACCGGTCGAGCTGCCGCCGAGGAAGGTCAGGTAGACGAGAGTGCTGCCGGTGGCGTCGATCTTTGCGACGAAGCCGCTCTCGGTGGCGTCGGCGCTCTGTGGCTGAATCGAATGGAGGCCGGCGACGCTGAAGGTGCTCGAGGTGCTATAGCCGGCGACGTAGGCGTTGCCGGCCCCGTCGAGAGCGACGCTCTGGGCGATATCCTCGCCCGCGCCGCCCAGGAAGGTGGAGTAGACGATGCCGGTGCCGGCGGGGTCGAGCTTGGTGACGAAGGCGTCGAACTCGCCGGCCAAGGCCGGCTGGATCGACCCGGGAGTTACACCGGGAAAGATGGTCGCGGCCGTGTCGCCGACGACGGTTGCACTCCCGCTGCCGTCCACGGCGATGGCTGTGACGTTGCCCAGGTTGTTTCCTCCCAGGTAGGTCGAATAGACGATGGCGCTGCCGGCAGCGTTGAGCTTGGTGACGAAGCCGCTCAACGCGGTGCTCAGGCTGCCCTGGAGCGATGCCGCGCTCACGCCGCGAAAGTCCGCCGACTCGGTGAGGCCGGCGACGTAGGCATTGCCGGCGCCGTCGACGGCGATGCCCCAGCCCTGATCGAGCCCGCTGCCTCCGAGATAGGTCGAATAAACGATGGCGGAACCGGCCGCGTCGAGCTTGGTGACGAAAGCGTCCTCGCCGCCCGCCAGTGCCGGCTGAATGGCGCTGGTGGAGGTGCCCGGGAAGTTGGCCGCAGACGTGATGCCGGTGACATAGGCGCTGCCGGCGCGGTCCACGGCGATGGCGTAGCCGAGGCTCTCGGCGTCGCCGCCGAGATAGGTCGAATAAACGATGGCGGTGCCCGTGGCATTGATCTTCAACACGAAGGCGTCCTCGGTGCCGCCCGGGGGGCCGCCGGTGCCAGGGCAACAAGCGGAGGTCGTGGTGCCGGTGAC
>DATKFK010000737.1:0-5373 GCA_035544375.1 Thermoanaerobaculia bacterium | reverse complement strand
CACTGCTGCGCGTTTCAAGAAAATGGCAGGCGCGGCGGTCCCTGGGGAGCCGCGTCGTACACCAACCGGACCGCGGCGCCCGGCGGCGCGGCGACGATCCTGGCGTTGGCGTCCAGCCGGTGGCGCTCGGCGCGGCCCGGCCCCAGGATGTGCAGCACCTCGGCGCCGGCGGCGGTCGCGGCGTCGGCGATCAACCGCCGGTGGCAGCGCCAGGGCACCGCCTCGGCGCAGAGGATGACGGTCCGCGACCGTGCCGCCAGGCGCAGCAGCCGGTCGAGGGCGGCGGCGAACGGCGCCGAGCCCATGTGGTCGGCGTAGCCGCGAAAGGCCGCCACCCGCCAGGCGGTGTGCGGCGAGTCCGGCAGCGGCTGCCGCCGGCCGCCGAGGTCGGCCTCGTGGACGTACGCGATGCCGGCGGCGGCGAGGCTGGCTGCCAAGGCGTCGCGCGAGAACTGCGGGTGCCGCCGCGAGCCCGGGAAGCGGCGCACGTCGACCAGCGTCTCGATGCGGTGCTCGGCCAGCAGGCCGATCAGCTCGTCGATGGCGCGCGTCGAGTGCCCGATGGTGAAAAGAGCGGCCGCCATTTGTTTACTATAGACGCGCACGGCTGCCTGCCGCCTGCAGCCTGCCGCTGGGCGGCGGCGGGAGGGCGGGCGGCCCGGGGGTGCGCTTGCTGATCAGGGTCGTCACGTACAACATCCACCGCGCGATCGGCGTGGACCGCCGCTTCCGGCCCGAGCGCATCGTCCGCATCCTGCACCATCACAACCCGGACGTGGTGCTGCTGCAGGAGGTCGACGAGGGGGTGCCGCGGTCGCGCGAGCTGAACATGGCGCGCGAGCTGGCCGCCGAGCTCGGATACGCCCACTTCGCGATGGGTCATAACGTCAGCCTGCGCAAGGGCCGTTACGGCAATGCCACCCTCAGCCGCTGGCCGATCCTGCGCGAGCGCAACATCGACCTGTCGACCGAGAGCAGCTGGATCCGCCGCGGCTGCCAGCACACCAGCATCGCCCTGCACCCGGGGTGGCCGGCGTTCGAGGTCTTCAACCTTCACCTCGGCCTCTCGGCGCGCGAGCGCGACCGCCAGGTGGCGCAGCTCACCCGGTCGTCCGAGTTCGCATCGCTGGGCCCCGAGGTCCCGTGCCTGGTGGCGGGAGACTTCAACGACTGGCGGTCGCTGCTGCGCCCGGTGTTCACCAACGGCCTCGGCTTTCACTGCGCCACGGACAGCCGCGGCAGCCGGCAGCGGCCGCTGCCCACCTACCCGGCCTTCTCCCCTCGCGGCGGGCTCGACCGCATCTACTACCGCGGACCGCTGCGCCTGCTCGGCGTCAGGCGCTGCCGCCTGCAGGTGGCGCGGGTCGCCAGCGACCACCGGCCGGTGATCGCCGAGTTCCAGGTCGCCGGCGCTTGAAAAGCTCCCGCCGGGGGGTATGCTTGACAGCCTGCCATGCCGCGTCCCGCCGTTCTCGTCGTCGATCCGCTGGCCTCCCGGCGCCGGGAGCTCTCGCGCGGCCTGACCTCGCTCGGCTACGAGGTGATCCCGGCGGTCGACGAGCAGCAGGGCCGGCGCTTCGCGGCGGAGCTGGCGCCGGCGGTGGTGGTGGCGCCGCTCGGGTTCGACCTGGCAGGCGGCCAGGGCGCCGCCCCGGCAGGCGGCCAGGGCGCTGCCCCGGCAGGCGGCGAGGGCGCCGCTCCGATAGGCGGCGAGGGCGCCGCTCGGATAGGCGGCGAGGGCGCCGCCGCCGCGGCGTGTGAAGGCGCCGCCGGCAACGGCCGCGGCCGGATGCTGCTGCTGCTCGGTGAACGCGAGGAGGAGGGGCAGGACCTGCCGCAGGAGGTCGCCTACCTGGCGACCGGCGGCCTGGCGGCCGGGGAGCTGGTGCGGCGCGTCCACGTCCTGCTGCTGGGGCGCGAGGTCGGGGTCGAGGCCGACTCGCGTCTCGAATCCCTGGTCGGCGACCTGTCGCTGACCCCGTTCCTCGAGCTGCTGCGGGCGTTGCAGCGGTCCGAGGTCTCGGGGCGGCTGGTGCATGCCGCAGGGGAGGTGACGCTGGTCGGCGGCCAGGTGGTGGCGGCCGCGGCCGGGGCGACGCGCGGCCTCAAGGCCTTCTGCCGCCTCAGCCATCTCGACTCCGGGGCGGTGCGGGTGGTGCCGGCGGCCGCCGACGACGAGGCGGCCCTGGGCCGCGCCGGCCAGGAGCGCGAGATCCGGGAGGACATGAAATCGCTGATCATCCGGGCGCTCGAGGACCGGGTGCACGAGGCGCCGGACCCGCGCGCCAAGGTGCGGCTCGAGATCGGGCCCGATTTCTTCGAACGCAGCTTCACCCCGCACCAGAAGGAGGTGCTGGCGGCCATCCCGGCGGCGGGCACCGTCGGCCGCCTGGTCGATGCGCTGCCGGCGACCGACGGGGAGGTGCTGCGGGCGCTGGGGCAGCTGGTGCCGATGGGGGTCGTCGAGGTCGAAGAGCCGGAGGCGGTGGTTCGGGTGGTGACCGACTCCACCTCGGACCTGCCGGCCGAGCTGGCGCGCGCCCATGGCATCCACGTGGTGCCGCTGCTGGTGATCTTCGGCGACCGCATCTACCACGACGGCATCGATCTTGGACCGCGCGAGTTCTACGAGCGGCTGGAGGCGGGGCCGGCGTCGCCGCGCACCAACCCGCCGCCGCGCAACGACTTCCTGAAGCTCTACCGCGAGTCGGCGGCGCGGCAGGACCTGTTCTCGATCCACCTGTCCGAGAAGCTGTCGCAGACGGTGGTCAACGCCCGGGCGGTGGCGGTGGAGGCACGGCCGGCGCTGGCGGCGCTGCGGCCGGCCGCGGTGGGCCGTCCGTTCGCCATCGAGGTGGCCGACAGCGGCAGCATCAGCCTGGGGCTCGGTCTGCAGGCGCTGTTCGCGGCCCGCATGGCGCAGCGCGGGCTGGACCTGGCCGGCATCCGGCGCCGCATCGAGGCGATGCGCGGCCGCATGCACGTGCTCTTCGTGGTCGACACGCTCGAGTACCTGGCGCGGGGCGGCCGCATCGGCAAGGCGCGGGCGGTCGTCGGCAGGGTCCTCGGCGTCAAGCCCATCCTCGGCGTCGCCGATGGCGAGGTGGTGGCGGTGGACCGCGTGCGCGGCGGGCGCGCCGCCCATCCGCGGCTGATCGAGCTGTTCGCGCTGCGCGTCGATCCGCGGCGCCCGGTGGTGGTGGCGATCGGCCATTCCAAGGCGCCGATCTGGGCCGACCGGCTGCGCGCCCTGCTCGAGGAACGGTTCGTCGCCGCCGAGCTGATGGTGACCGAGATCGGGCCGGTGGTGGGCACCCATGCGGGCCCCGGCACGGTCGGCGCGGCGCTGTTCCAGCCGACCGACGAGGAGCTGCCGCTGATCGCGCCGCTGGCCGCGCCCGGCTGATCGCTCTAAACTGTCGCGACAGAGGGGGAGGCGCGATGTCCGACGACCGGAAATACCGGCAGAGAGGCTACCAGGACACCGGCGAGCGCCGCTCGTCGCAGGGACCGCGCGGCCCGCAGGCGCCGCGTCCCAAGCCCGAGGGGCCGCGCGGGCGCGGGCTGGGCGCTCCGACGGAGAACGTCTTCCGCTGTGCCGCCTGCGGCGCCAAGCGGCTGGTGTCCGCCGAAGCCGGCCACCCGGACTTCCTGGCGGTGGACGCCACCTGCGCCCGCTGCGGCGCCGACCTCCACACCTGCACCAACTGCGTGAGCTTCGACACCGGCAGCCGCTGGGAGTGCCGGCGCCACGAGGAGCTGCCGGCGCGGATCGCCAAGAAGAGCGCCCGCAACGAGTGCCCGCTGTTCGTCCCCAGGCTGGCGCAGGAGTTCGGCGCCGACCGCGAGCGCCCGTCCTCGCCGGACGGCCCCTCCGGCCCCGCCGATGCGCGGGCGGCGTTCGACGCCCTGTTCAAGGTCTGAGAGGCCGCGGCCCGCCGCGCGCCGCCCGCATGATCCAGGTCGACGACAGCTTCGCCATCCCGGAGGAGGAGCTGAGCTTCGCCACCTCGCGCAGCAGCGGCCCCGGCGGCCAGAACGTCAACAAGCTCGAGACCCGCGTCACGGTGCGCCTCGACCTCGCCTCGCCCAGCCTCGACGAGGAGCGGCGTGCCCGCATCCGCGAGCGGCTGGGCACCCGCATCTCGCGCGCCGGGATCCTGGCGGTGACGTCCCAGCGCCACCGCACCCAGGCCGCCAACCGCGAAGCGGCGGTGGCCCGGCTGGTCGAGCTGCTGCGCGATGCCCTGGCCGAGCAGGCGCCGCGCCGCCCCACCCGTCCGGGCCGCGCCGCCCGCGCCCGCCGCCTGGACGCGAAGCGCCGGCAGGCCCGGCGCAAGCGCGACCGGGCGGCGCCGGCGGCGGGGGAGTAGCGCGCCTGGCCAGGTGGCTGGATGGCTCGCCGGCTGACGCGGCTTCAGGGACGGGACGCTCTAGTCGATCTTGATCTGGCGCGGGTCGATGGCCGGTTCCCGGTAGTGCAGCTGCAGGCCCTCGAGCGTTTCCACCAGCACCGTGGCGACGACGAGGTTGCGGTACCACTTCTTGTTGGCCGGCACCACGAACCAGGGGGCATGGTCGGTCGAGGTGCGGCTGATCGCGTCTTCATAGGCCGCCATGTAGTCGTCCCAGCGCTTGCGGTCCTCGAGGTCCGCGGCGCTCCACTTCCAGCGCTTCTCGGGATTGGCCAGGCGCTCCTCGAGGCGCTGGCGCTGCTCGTCGCGGTCGATGTACAGGAAGAACTTGAGGACCGTGGTGCCGCTGTCGACCAGCAGCCGCTCGAAGTCGTTGATCGGTCCATAGCGGGCCTTCCAGACCTTGGCCGGCACCAGCTGGTGAACGCGCTCGACGAGCACCGACTCGTAGTGGCTGCGGTTGAAGATCGCCAGCTCGCCGGAGCCCGGCACCCTGGCGTGGACGCGCCAGAGGAAGTCGTGATCCAGCTCCTCCTGGTTCGGCGCCTTGAATGCGGTGACCCTGACACCGAGCGGATTGACCCCCTGGAAGACGTGGGAGATCGTGCCGTCCTTGCCGCTCGTGTCCATGCCCTGCAGCACCACCAGCACCTTGCGGTCGTGCTCCGCCCAGAGTAGGTTCTGCAGCGCATGAAGACGCTGGTTGAGGTCCGTGAAGACCTTGCCGGTCTTGCGCTTGCCGCCGGGAAAACCGGCGGTCGAGCCGGCGTCGACCTGGCCGATACGGAACTTGCTGCCCGGCTCGACGCGATGGTGCTTGATCATGGGCCGGCCTCCCTGGTCCTGAAGCTGGCAAGCTAGCACAGTGCCGCGTTGCGGCAGGGCCAGGTAAGCGCGCCGCACGGCCCCGGCAATACCGGCCTGGCCGTTCCCTGTTATCATAGGTGATGTTCCCGCC
>DATKFK010000736.1:0-4065 GCA_035544375.1 Thermoanaerobaculia bacterium | reverse complement strand
TGATCAAGCTGTTCCTTGGCTGCGGTCGAGAGGATCGGCGAGCCGCCCTTGAAAGGCACATCGAACTCGCTGACGGGTTTGTACTGATCGAGCCCGCTAACTGTAGTGTTGATCTGGTCCACGTGGCCTGAGGCGCCCTGGGCGACGGTGCTGGCCTGCTGGGCCTGCGTTCAGGCGGCGGTGGCTGCCTGGTTGGCCGCATCGGCGGTCGACTGCGCCTGACGGATGCCTGCCTGCGCCCGGGAGTCCACATCCTGGATATCCTTGGCGTTCTTGGCGGTCACCTGGTCGAGCTCGCTGAGACGGTCATTGATGGGGTCGGTCTGCCTCTTCACCCATTTCTTGCGGGCAAAGGGTTGCATTCTTCCCCAAAACCCCTCCTTCTGGGCCTTTTGCAGTCGCTGCTGGTTTACATCCGGGGAGGGCTGTTGCTGCGACTGGACGTCAGACTGCTGCTGCTGAACCTTGTCAGCGGGGGAGGGCTGTGCAGCTGGAGGGGTTTGGGAACCGGAGTCGGGCGCTTGCTGCGCACCGACCGGAATCGCGATAGCAGATGCCAGGGCGAGGATGGCCAGACGGCCGGAAATCAAACTCTGAGCGGGGGCTCTCATCTTAAGGTTGCTCCTCATAATCTCTGTACGTTCACCGCAGAGCTCGCGGCAAGAGCGTTCAATCTGCTCGCCCTCTATTTAGCAATGGGCGTGCCAAACGCGGAGTCCGCTGGAACGCTTAGTAAGTTATTTAGATTCAATGTCTAATTATGACGGTGTCGTCATCTACTTCGACGGCGGGAAAGAATTGCGCGGCGGTCTCACAGTACTTTTTACGCACCACGGTAACTTCTACCGAATGTATGCCTGCGCTAGAGCAAATTGGGCGCTGGTTAGGGGTTCGCCGTTCCGGATTCCTGGCCCGGCAGGGCTCGCGATCTCCTGGGTCGGGGAGTCAGGGGCCTCGCGCGGGGAGTCGATCGCCGCGATCGCTTTCCAACCGCCATTTTCCTACCCATTTTCCTGCCAAGATGGATTCTGCTCCCTTGCACCTTGGTAATCCATTCGATGTAAGTGTCGAGTTATGAGAAAGTTGGTCAATAGCCGCGCACGAGGACCTCAACCGGAAGGGACGGTCACGTTACCGTAAAGGGAAATTGACGTTACCAGACGACAATCCCTACGGAAATGGTGCTAAACTCCACACATTCCCCGTACTGGTGGCGCTCTCTCTTGTCTCCGGAAAAATCCCGGTGTCATTTTAATTCAAGCAATCCTTCTAACGAACTGATTCATTGAGAGTTGCTCGAGTGGTCAGGCGCAACCCGGACGCGTTCTCCGGTCGGGGGGAATAACTGGCATGCGCATACTGATCGTCGATGACGAAGCGGTGATTGCCGACAGCCTGGCGCTGATCTTTCGCGCCAGCGGCTTTGAGGCGCGGTCTGTCTACAGCGGCGAACGAGCCATGGAACTGGCGTCCTCGTTTGAGCCGGATGTGCTGATCTCTGACGTGGTGATGCGAGGCGTCACCGGCATCGAAGTGGGGATCTACGTGCGCGAGCACTTGCCTGCCTGCCGGGTGCTGTTGTTTTCAGGGCAGGCAGCGACTTCGGATCTCATCCAGGCGGCCGACACCAAGGGCTACCACTTCGACATTCTTACCAAGCCGGTTCATCCGAACGTGCTTCTCGACTACATGCACGACTGCGCGGCGAGGCTGGAGTCCAAACATGCGGGGACGCATTGAACGCCGCTGACACGACCCCTGGGGTGGGTCGCTTTTTGATGCAAGCAGAATGAGATGCGTGCCGCCGCGCCCCGGTGGCTCAATCCGAGCCGCGCGACTGGTGGTCAGTAAGGCGGCGCAGAGAGGCCAGGGGAACGTCCTCTTCTGGCCGCAGGCCGTCATGGAGAGGGATCAGGTCGGCAACCCCGCGTTCGTGGTCCACGTTGACCACCAGAAAGACCTCGCTACGGCCTGCAATCATGACTCTTTCACGTACAGCAGGAAACAGCACCCTTATACGGCCCCTTTTTGTCGCTGTGTGGGCAGTGTATAAGAAATCCGGCCAGAGCTCCACCCGGTAAATGCCGCTCATGGAAGAGAAGCAGGCCACGGACTGCGCGGAATTCTCCGTTCAAAAATTACTTGGACGCGGTCTGACTCGGAGCCTCGCCGGTGTTCAGAGCTTTGAGGCGCATCTGTGCGAGCTCAAAACTCGAGCTGGGGATGGCGAGCACCTGGCGCGGCTTCTGCAGCTTGCGGTAGTCGGCGATGGCGATGTCGTGCTCGCCGTATTGTTCGGCGATGCGGCCAAAGGCATACCAGTAATCGTCGTTGGGCTCGTCGAGATTAAGCTCGTCCATGCTGCGGATGAGCAGATCGCGCGCCTCCTTGGTCTTGCCCGTCTCGGCGTAGAGGCAGGCCAGGGTGTGCAGGATGTGCGGATTGTCCTTGGCAAGTTGGGTTGCCTTGATGCCAGTGGCCACGTCCTTGTCGTCGGCGTGGCCGGTGTAGAGCGCCAGCCAGGCGTCCTCGTTGAGCAGATCCGCGTCCTGCTTGCCGAGGTCGGCGAGCCTTTGCAGCCATTGGCGCGCAGCCGTGTAGTTGCCGCGGGCGGTTTCGGTGCGAGCGCGGGCCTGCAGCGCGTCGGTATCGTTTTCGAGCAGCTTGAGGCGCTCGGCAGCTGTTGCCAACGCGTCGTCGTAGCGCTGAAGGCCGGTGAAGCCCTGCACCTTGTCGAGGAAGGCGAGGCGCGATTCCGGCGTCTGGTCGAGCAACGCGGTGGAGACGTCGAGGAGACCCCGGAAGTTCTGCAGGACGGAGTAGCCGAGAGAGAGCGCGAGGCGGATGTTGGTCTTGTCGCGGTCGGAGGCGGCGGTCTTCAAAGATTCTTCCAGGATGGCGACGCCGCGCGCGGCTGTTGGGCGCGAGCCGGCGAGGATCGACGCGGCGGCCAGCTTCATCTTCGCGGCGTCGGGGGCCTGGCCCTTGAGCCAGAAGCGCGGGAAGATGGGACCGCCGAGGGGATCGTCGCCGCCTTCGAGGTGGGAGTCTTCGCGCAGCCAGTCGAGGAAGACCTTGGCGCCGTGGAGGTCGCCGCTCTCGATGCGGTCGAGCATCTCCAGGCCAAGGGAGTTGGGCTCCTGCGTGGAGTCAAGCAGCTTGTAGGCACCGTCTTCCTTGACGACGAAGAATGTGAGGTTGGTGCCGCCGGGAACCTGCACCTTGATGCGGTAGCCAGTCTGGTCGCTGCCCTCGGTTTTGGGATCGAAGGCTTGGGCGAGGATGTCGAGGGTCACGTCGAGGAAGCTGTCTTCGCGGGCGAGCTGGCTGTTGAGCTGGCGGCCCGACTGCAGGGTGCGCTTGCGCTCCTCGTCGTCTTCGGCGGCCAGCACCAGGCGCGCGTTCTTGCTGGAGAGTGCGTTGAGTTTGGCCTCTGTAAGATCAGGATCCATGGCGAGCAGAAACGCCTGCTTCACCACATCCTGCGGCGTGTTGGCGAAGTGCAGGTCCTCATGGTGATGGGCGTCGCGCAGCAGCGAGGCCAGGCCGACGGCCTGCGCGGCGTTGTCGCCGGATGCGCCGGCCTCGAGGAAGTCGGCGGCCAGCGGATACTGGCGCACGTTCATGAGCATCTCGCCGGCGGTGTGCGCGGTCTCTTTAAACGCGTTCTCGTCGCCGGCGCGGCGGTTGACTTCGGCCATGCCCGCCTTGCTTCCCTGCTGCGCGGCGATGCAGGCGGCGAGCAGCGCCTTGGGCTCGGGATTGAGGGCCTGGCCGGCCTGGCAAGCGCCCGCGTAGTCGCCGGCATAGAAGCGCGCGAACGCAAGATTGTTGGAGAGCTCGAGCTCAGAGAGCTTGTCCTGGCCGAGCTTTTCGTATTCGGTCACAGCGTCCTTGAGCGGAGCCTGGCGGCTGTAGCGGCGACCCACGGGGTCGTATTCAAGCAGGATGGCGAGGTCCGCGCGCGTCGAGTTGTCGTCGGGATCGAGTTCGGTGGCGGCGCGATAGGCCGCGGCTGCCCCGGCCAGATCGCTGCCCGCGCGCAGATCGCGGCCAACCAGGTCG
>DATKFK010000735.1:0-5028 GCA_035544375.1 Thermoanaerobaculia bacterium | reverse complement strand
GTCGAACCGCACGCCCTCGAAACGCGCCAGGGCGACGTCGATCAGCTTGAAGCGCGGTCCATACTCGAGAACACCGTTGGACCACAGCAGACCGCCCTGCATCTCATAGTACGGCTTGCCGAACTGCCACACCAGGTCCAGCGGCACCTTGTCGATCCGGTAGCTGGCGTGCCAGGCAGGGAACGGATCGGAGAGGAAGTTGGCGTTGCCGTCGACCACGCCGTAACCGGTACCCAAGATGCGGCCCTCGGTATGGACCGGCGACGGGTAGACGCGGTCCGCGTAGTGGAGGTTGCGGATGTTGGTGGCGCTGAGCGTCCAATGCGTGACCTCGAGCGGCCGCGAGGGGTCCTCGTCGTCGACGTAGGTGAGAGAACCGTCCCGCACCTCCATGCTGTTGATCTTGAGCGGATAGATCGCCTCGAGCGCCGCCTGCCAGCCGCGCACCCCGAGCTTGATCTGCCTGATCCTCTCCTCGTGCAGCTGCTCGACGTCGAGGTGGAGGTGCGGGCGATCGAAGACCGCGTCGCCCACCAGGTGGCGGTCGAGCAGCGTATGCCATTCCACGTTGAGATGGAGCCTCTCGATCTTGGCCACCGGCGGCTCGGGGTGTGCCTGCTGGCGGATCACCACGTCGAGCAGCGTCAGCGACAGCCGCAGCGGGCCGGCGTGGGCGTGGCCGAGCTGCACGCTGTAGCCGTGCATCTGCTGGTTCATCTTTGCTTCCAGCTGCCGCCGCAGCGGCTCGTCGGCGGCGCGGAACCCGTAGTGCAGCAGCAGGATCACGGCGGCGAACGCCATCGCCAGCAGCAGGAAGATCCGCTCGCCGCGTCCCATCGGCTCGCGGCTCCGGCGCAGCGGCGACGCCAGCCATCCCGCCGCCCGCCGCAGCCAGGCCGCCGGCCGGCGGCTCGGCTCGTGGTTCGTCTGGCGTGCTCTGCGATGCGCCAACGCCTGCTCCTCTGTCCCCTCGGTTGGTCCCAGATGGGCCGGGCGCGCGGACCACGCCGGCTCTTCAACTCCACCGGTGCAATGCGCCTGCCATCGGCGCCCGCTGGCGCCGGCCGGCGCCCCATCGCAAGCCGTTCGCCTTCAGCCGCTTGAATTCAGACGCTTGGATTCAGTGGCGGCGGCGCCCGCTCACATCGCGGAGCTGCCGAGGCGGAAGCGCAGGAAGAGCATCCACCCCGGCACCCAGTCGGCGCCGTAACTTGGCTCGAGCCGCAGCGGCACGTGCGCGACGCTGAGGTCGAAGCCGGCGCCGGTGCGGTAGGCCTCGCCGACCAGGAAGTCATAGACGTAGCCGCCGGCGAACTTGGTGACCACCGCAACCGGTTGCCCGCCGCCTCGCTCGTCGTGCAGGGTGAGGTCCTTGACCGCGGGCAGGCCGATGACGTCGGCGGCGAGCTCGTCGTTTTCGAGCTCCTCCATCCGGTAATACACGGTGTGGCGAGCGAGGAACGCCGCCGTCCCTTCGAAGAGGTAAGCGTTGGTGGTGCGGCCCGGCCGCCGCTGGTTGCGGCCCCAGGCAAGGGTGGACTGCAAGTTGCCGTTCTCGGCCAGCGGCACGTTGTACATGACCGACACCGTCGAGCGGTTGACGTCGACGTTGGGCGCGAGCTGTTCGGGGCTCTTGAGGTGCCCGAAGCTGCCCTGTACCGAGAGGCTAGGATCGGGTTGGTAGGAGACGCGAAACGAATAGGAGTCCAGGCTGGGGCTCTCGATATCGGCGCGGTGCTGGTCGGGCTCGCGGCCGCGGAAGGCCGAGGCTTCGAGCTTGAGGTCGTCGAGCGTCCAGCCCAGGGTGGTGACGCCGTAGCTGACGTGGGTCGAGTCGAGCCAGTGGTGCGAGAGCGGCGTCTCGGGGTTGTCGATCGCCGAGAAGCGGTGCATGTAGGTGGGCGGCCCCAGGGCCGGCTCGCCGGGCAGGCCCACGTACACGAACAGCGAGCTGTCGCTCCGCAGCGGCAGGCTGTAGGTGGCGGCCAGCTCGTCGAAGAGATCGTGCGGGTGCTGACGGTCCACCAATTCGGTCCTGCCGTTGGCCGTCTCGCCGGTCTGCAGCAACAGCGGATAGCCGTTGCGGCCGATCGTCCAGGGCTCGAGCGAAAGCATGGCGCGCAGGCCCAGGCGGCCGGGACCCAGCTCGCGGGTCGCGATGCTCATCAGGTGGTTGGAGCTGAACCACTTGCTGCCGCCGCGCTTGCTTTCCTGGTCGTCGTAGACCGCGAAGACCTGGCCATGGAGCATCAGCGCCCAGGGGCCGCGCTGCGTGAACAGCGCCTCGTGGGGCGAGGACTCGGGCTGCCAGGACGTGCCCGACGACTCGCGCGTCATCGCGTAGGGACCGAGCAGTCCCGTCATCGCATGCATCCCGTGCATGGCGTGCATGCCGCTCATGCCGGACGGCTCCTGCACGTCGTGCACACCCGGAGCGTCGTGCCCGCCGGATTCGCCGCCGTGCCCCTCCATCCCCGGCATGTCCTGCATGTCGGGCCTGTCCCCGTGATCAGGGTGGTCCGGCGCAGCCGGCGGCGGCGTGGATGGCGATTGCCCGGAGGCGGCCTGGGCCGAGGAAGCTAAAGGTGTTGCCACCAGCGAAAGCGCTGCTTGCGCCGTGGGAGCCGAAGACGCCGCCAGCAGCGAAGGCGCTGCCAGCAGCGTTGCCTGCGCCACCCAGATCCTGAGCTCGAGTCCCATTGGCGGCTTTCTCGCGTGCTGACGCGACCGCGAGACTATCATCGCCCCGGCTGCCGCCGAGAGGCCGCCCGCCGGCAACGGCCGCCCGCCGGCAGCGGCCACCGTGGCGGCGGATGCGGCGGCGGTTGCAGCGGCAGCCGCGGCCCTGCTTAGTGGACTGCGTCGTAAATCCCGCATCCCATCCGCCGGCCCTCCGCGTCCCCGGCGGCGTTGCGACCTGCCGGGAGTGCCGCAATGGCTGGTGGCTGCGGCCGCCTCCTCGACATAGCTTCGACTATGCCTGCGTCGGCGCGCCTGGCCGGGAACGTGGATGGCTCGGCGGCTGGGACACTGGATTTACGACGCAGTCCACTACCTCGGAGACGCCGGCGCGGGCCGGCGCCATTCGGCGAGCAGGCCGCCGGCGCCCAGCACCAAGCCGCCCGCGACGATCAGCAGGCCGGCCAGGGCCCGCAGGTGCTCGGACGGCGACACCGGCGGGAGCGAGTTGACGATGCCGGGCGTTTGGTGGGGCGGCGGCAGCGCCGCGACCACCAGCCGCGTCAGCGAGGCGTCGTGGGGGATGGTGTACAGCCCGACCGCCAGCAGCAGGAAGCCGAGCGCCGCCGCCTGCAGCGTCAGCGGGGTGCGCCCCGGCCGGCCCAGCTCGCGCCCGACCACGCTCCGGCTGTAGCCGTAGGAGAAGTAGATCGCCATGCCGACCACCAGCCAGCCGATGAAGCGCCACCAGGACGCGGGGGGCAGGAACACCATCAGGTAGATGCAGGACAGCGCCCCCAGCGTCGGCAGCAGCCAGGGGCCCAGCGGCACGCGGAAGGGCCGCGCCCGTTCGGGCTCCTTGTAGCGCAGCACGACGATGCCGATGCAGACCAGCACGAAGGCGAAGAGGGTGCCGATGTTGGTCAGCTCGACGACCTCGTTGATGTTGAGCATGCCGGCGAACAGGGCCACGGCGACGCCGGTGATCAAGGTCGTGACGTGGGGCGTGCGGTAGCGGGGATGGACGCGCGCCGCCCACTGCGGCAGCAGGCCGTCGCGCGCCATGGAGAAGAAGATGCGCGGCTGCCCCAGCTGGAAGACGACCAGCACCGAGGTGGTGGCGAACACCGCGCCGAGCGAGATGAACGCCGCCGGCCACCTCATGCCCAGCGACGAGAAGGCGGCGGCGAGCGGCTCCGCGCTGCCCAGCTTCTGCCACGGCACCATGCCGGTGAGCACGATCGCCACCGCGATGTAGATCACGGTGCAGATCACCAGGCTCGAGATGATCGCGATCGGCATGTCGCGCTTGGGGTTGCGGGTCTCCTCGGCGGCCGTCGACACGGCGTCGAAGCCGATGTAGGCGAAGAAGATGATGGCGGCGGCGGCCGAGATGCCGCGCAGGCCGTTGGGCGCGAACGGGTGCCAGTTGGCGGGCTTGACGTAGAAGGCGCCGAGGCCCACGAAGACGGTGATGATGATGAGCTTGAGGACCACCATCGAGGAGTTGAACCAGGCGCTCTCGCGGATGCCGATCACCAGCACCCAGGTGACCATCATGACGATCCCGAAGGCCGGCAGGTTGAAGACCAGCGGCAGGCCGCCGAGGCGAGGCGCCTGGGCCAGCGCCCGCGCGCCCTGCGCCACGGCGTCCCCCAGGGTGGCGGGATCGATGCCGGCGGCGCGCGCCGCGGCCACCTGGTGTGCCGATTCGAGCGCGCTGCGGAGGTCGGTGGCCAGCCAGTCGGGGAACAGGATGCCGAAGCCGCGCAGCAGCTCCTGGAAGTAGCCGGCCCAGGAGATGGCGACGGCGACGTTGCCGACGGCGTATTCGAGGATCAGGTCCCAGCCGATGATCCAGCCGATCAGCTCGCCCAGGGTGGCATAGGCATAGGTGTAGGCGGAGCCCGAGATCGGCACCATCGAGGCGAACTCGGCATAGCACAGGGCGGCGAAGCCGCAGGTGATGGCGGTGATCACGAACGAGAGCACCAGGGCCGGTCCGGCGCCCAGGTGCTCGCCGCCGCCGGAGGCCGCGGTGCCGACGGTCGAGAAGATCCCGGCGCCGATGATCGCGCCGATGCCCAACAGGGTCAGCTGGACCGGCCCCAGGGTCCGCTTCAGGGCGGTCTCGGGGGCATCGGTCGCGGCCAGGATGGCCCCCAAGGCCTTCGGTTGGAAGATGCCTCGCAGCAAGGTTCCTCCGTGTTCCTCCGTGTTCCTCAGCAAACGGCAAATCACGATCGAATGCGGCGGCAGTCTGACACGCACACCCTCCGGGGGGAAGACCCCGGCCGGACCGGGGCCGGTTCCATGTGGGCTGCGACGCAAGGGGCTCTGAGGGGATCT
>DATKFK010000734.1:0-2129 GCA_035544375.1 Thermoanaerobaculia bacterium | reverse complement strand
GAGCAGGGGACGGTCGGCATCGCGGTGCCGATATTCGACTCCACCGGCGAGCAGGTCGCCGCGCTTGGCCTCGTGGGCCGCCTCCCCGGGATCGGCGTGGAGCAGCTTCAGGAATCGCTGCCGGCGCTGCAGAGCGCCGCGAAGGCGATCGGCGGACGTGTCGGCGAGCGCGAGCCAAAGCGCCGCAGCCGCCGTCGCGCCGAATCGCAGCAGGAAGCCTGAGCAGCGGTTGGCCGTGGCGCCGGGCCGGGTGACGCGTTCGCGTCCCCGGCTCTGCTCCCATGTCTAGGCGCCACCCGGAGGTGCGCCACCGGCGCCGCCTGCGTGAGCGAAGGGCTCAGGCAGCTTTCCGGCGCACCTGGTCTCTGCGTTCCTGAAGCGCCTGCCGGAGGTGTCGATGCCCTTGGTGTCGAATATCGGCCCCTGCCCCGAGGTGTTCGGCGGCGGTAGCTTGACGCCGTACTGGCTCATGCACGCGGCGAACTCGGTGAGCGCTTTCCTCGCGCCGGCGCGGTCGAAGAAGCGCCCGCGGTCAGGACCAAGGCCGGCGCCGCATTTCTTCAAGGCGGACTGCAGCTCCTTTGCGGTTACGCCCTTCGGTAGGCGTCTGTCAAGGCCCCCGCTTTCGCCGCGGGGGAAGAAGCCTCCGTGCGCCTGGCCGCCCCCGGGACGCGCACGCTGGCCGCCAGGGCGCTGCGGAAGCTTGATGCCTTCCCGCTGCAGGCACGTGCGCAGCGCCGCAAAGCGCCCCGCGCCGCCTGGCGGGGTTGCGGCGCTGGTCGAGGTCGAGGTGCCCGTCGTGCCGGCGCTGGCCGAGGTGTCTTTGGTGCCGGCGCCACATGCCGCGAGGCAGAGGCCCGCCAGCGCGGCCATTGCGATCGGCGCTGCCGCCTTCAGGCGACGAGCGCGCTTTGTTTGTGCCATGGAGCTCCCTTTGGTTGCTGGGATGGGTTTGCGTAGCTCGGGGTCATCCGCCGAAGAGGCTCGGCCCGGCGCTCCCGGTGCGTGAGCTTCCTGCCGGGGCGCCGCCGAGCAGAGCGCCAAGTCCGGCAGCACCGGACCCGACGGAGATCGAGCGTGCGAGAATCGCTCCGCTCGAGCTCCTCATCCCGGCGACGGTCACGGTTTCGCCAGGGTGGATTTGCTTGATGTCGGCTTTCACCGTCTTTGTCACGGTCGAGGCTTCAGAGGCCCTCACCTGCACGGTGTTTCCCTGGGCGTCGGTGACGTAGAGGATGTCTCCGTGCACGTAGGCGACCTGGCCGATCGTCGCTCCGCCACCTGAGCCGAAGCGGGCGGCAAAGCCTCCGCCGGAGGCTCCGCCTCCTGCAAGCGTGGAGCGCAGGCCGGCAAGTCGCGAGGAGAGGCCACTGGCTGTGGGGTCAGACCCTGCAGAGGACTGTTCCTTCTCGACCAGCACCCCGCCGATGAAGCCGCAGGCGATCAGCAGCACGCCGAGCAGCGCGAGCGGCACAGGGCCAAGCGGGCGCCGGCGGGGCCGCGCCGGGAGCTCTTGCGAATCAGGGAGCCACTGCTCGGGCTCGATCGGCTCGTATACGTTGGTCTGATCGGTCATCGCGGGCTCCTTCTCCGGAGAGGGCTCGGTCGGGTCTCGGGTCTCACTCGAAGCGCAGCGCTTCGATTGGTCTGAGCGTCGCTGCTCGAGCCGCCGGGTAGGTGCCGAAGCACAGCCCCGAGGCCAGTGCCGCGCCGAAGGCAAGGAAGACCGAATAGGTTGCGATCGCGGGCTGCACGCCGGCGATCTTGAACTGGCTGCCCAGGATGCCCACCAAGACGCCGGTCAGCCCGCCGAGGAGCGAGACGAGTACCGCCTCGGTCAGGAACTGGGTGAGGATGTCGCTGCGGCGCGCGCCGATCGCCTTGCGGATCCCGATCTCGCGGGTGCGCTCGGTGACGCTGACGAGCATGATGTTCATCACGCCGATCCCACCGACGAGCAGCGAAATCGCGGCCACCGCGCCGAGCAGTGTGGTGAATACGCTGCTGGTCGAGCTGGAGGCACTCAGCAGCGAGCCCTGGTTTATCACCTCGAAGCCCGGTTCTTCGGTATCGGTGATCCTGTGCCGTTGCTCGAGGATTTCGCTCACCTGAGCTTCGGCGGCGCCGAG
>DATKFK010000733.1:0-4766 GCA_035544375.1 Thermoanaerobaculia bacterium | reverse complement strand
CCCCTGGTTCTTCCTCTTCACGGCGCTGTTCTTCACCTGGGCGGCCCTCGAATACGTGGGCATCGTGCGCCCGCGCGCCCCGCACGCGCCGCTGGCGGTGCTGGTGGTGCTGGTGCCCCTGGCGGCCCTGGTCATGACCCTGTCTCTCGATCCCGACCGCGAGCAACAGATGCTCATGGCCCTGGGCGCCCTGACCTCGGTCGGCATCGGCAGCCTGGTGCTGCTCACCCGAACACCGCTCGACGAGACCATGGAGAGCCTGGGCATCCTCGCCTTCGGCCTGCCCTATTTCGCGGTGCCGATCGCCAGCATCTACCGTTTGCAGCACCGCGATCCCTGGCTGGTGTTCCTGCTGCTCGCCATCGTCTGGCTCGGCGACACCGCCGCCTTCTACGTCGGCAGCCGTTTCGGCCGGCACAAGATGGCGCCGACCATCAGCCCGCGCAAGAGCTGGGAAGGCGCGGCGGCCGGCTTCTGCACCGGCCTGGCGGCGGGGGCGGCCTGGAGCTTCTGGCGCCGCGGCGGCCTGGAGCCCGAGCTGCTCGTCCTGGCCGCCTTCACCGCCGCGGCGGCCCAGGTCGGCGACCTCGTCGAATCGATGCTCAAACGCGGCGTCGGGGTCAAGGATTCGGGCCACGTGCTGCCGGGCCACGGCGGTCTGCTCGATCGCTGCGACGCGCTGCTGTTCGCCGCGCCGGTGCTGCAGCTGGGAGTCTGCCTGCTGCTGCCCCTGCCCGGAGTGCTGAAACCATGAGCGACATCCTCACCAACATCCTGGCCTTCGCCTTCGCCTTGGGCATCATCATCATCGTCCACGAGGCCGGACACCTGCTGGTCGCGAAGGCTTTCGGCGTCCGGGTGCTGACCTTTTCCATCGGCTTCGGCAAGCGGTTGCTGGGCTTCGAGCGCGGCGGCACCGACTATCGCGTCTCGGCCATCCCGCTCGGCGGCTACGTCCGATTGTCCGGCGAGAACCCGGAAGAGTCGTCGGGCGACCCGGGCGAGTTCCTCGGCAAGCCGCGCTGGCAGCGGGTGCTGGTGTACGTGGCCGGCCCGGCGATGAACGTGGTGCTGTCGATCGCGCTCTTTGCCGGCCTGTTCATGGTCGGCATCGAACAGCCGAACCTGCCCGCCATGCCGCCAGAGATCGGTGCGGTCGAGCAGGGCTCCTCGGCGGCCCAGGCCGGCCTGGCCAAGGGCGACCTGATCGTCAGGGCCAACTCCGAACGGATCGCCAACTGGCACGATCTGGATATGGCGCTGGTCACCTCGCCCGCCAAGCCGGTGGTCCTGCAGGTCCGCCGCGACGGCCGCACCTTCGTCGCCACCGTCACGCCCAAGCGCGTGCCGCACTACGACGTCGGCGACCGTGCCGGTCTGGAGCCGGTGCTGCGGCCCCAGATCAGCCACGTCGAGCCCGGCAAGCCGGCGGCGCTGGCGGGGCTGCGGCCGGGGGACGAGATCCGCGCCGTGGACGGCCGGCCCATCACCGACCCCCGCGACTTCGTGAGCGAGATCGAGAAGCGTCCCGGCATCGCGATGGCGGTCGCGATCGTGCGCGACGGCAGGCCGATGCTGGTGCGAGTGGTGCCGGCGCGCGCGGGCAAGGTGGGCAGGATCGGGGCCTACATCGGCATCTACCAGCGCTATCCGCCCGGCCAGGCGCTGGTCGAGAGCCTGCGCTACAACGTGAGCATCGTCTCCGACACCTTCCTGGGCCTGGGCAAGATCTTCCGCCGCGAGATGTCCGCCAAGGCGGCGCTGTCCGGCCCCATCGAGATCGCGGCAGCGAGCGGCGCCGCGGTCCGCGCCGGATTCAAGAACCTGCTCGTCCTGATGGGCTTCGTCAGCGTCAGCATCGCCATCCTGAACCTGATGCCGATCCCGATCCTCGACGGCGGACAGATCTTCATCCTGCTGATCGAGGAGGTCATCCGCCGCGACCTGCCGTTGCGGGTCAAGGAGGTGATCAGCCAGGTCGGGCTGGTCCTCATCCTGATGCTCATGGTGATGGTGGTGTACTTCGATCTCTCGAAGCAGCTGCCGGGACTGCTCCCCGGTTCCTGAGTTACCGCATCAAGCCGCGCAGCGCCTCGAGATCGCGGGCGTGGCCGGCCATGTCCTTGCCGGGGTCGGTTTCCACGATCATCGGCACGGCGGCCAGGGCCGGCTCGGCGAGCAGGCGTCCAAACGTCTCGAGGCCGAGCAGCCCCTCCCCGATGTGGGCGTGGCGGTCGCGGCGCGAGCCGCAGGGGCGGAGGGAGTCGTTGACGTGGATGCAGCCCAGGGCCGGCAGGCCCAGGCGGCCGCTCACCTCGGCAACGAAGTCGCGCCAACCGGCGCGGTCGGCGATCGGATAGCCCGCCGCGAAAGCGTGGCAGGTGTCGATGCAGTACCCGACGCGCCGCCGGCGCGCCGCCGGCAGCCGCTGGCGGAGCGCGGCGAGGTGTTCGAGCCGGTGGCCCAGGCAGGTCCCCTGGCCGGCGGTGTTCTCGAGCAGCACGCGGGTGCGCAGACCGGGCAGCGCCGCGAGCGTCCGGTCGAGGGCGGCGGCGGCGCGGTCGAGCCCGGCCTCCTCGCCGCTGCCCAGGTGCGCCCCCGGGTGCAGCACCAGGCCGGCGACGCCGAGCCGGCCGCAGCGCTCGAGCTCGTCGGCCAGCGCCTCGCGCGAGAGCGCCAGCACCTGTGGATCGGTGGCCGCCAGGTTGATCAGGTAGGAAGCGTGCGCCATCACCGCGCCGACCCTGCCCGCCGCGTGCGCCGCGCGGAAAGCCGCCGCTTCCCGGCGCTCGAGCGGGCTGGCGCGCCATTGATTGGCGTTCTTGACGAAGATCTGGATGGCGTCGCAACCGAGCGCCGCGGCCCGCTCGAAGGCGGTGGCGACGCCGCCGGCAACCGAGACATGGACGCCGAGCGGCGGCCGCGGGCGGCGAGTGGGCATGAACGGCAATTCTATTGGTACACTGCACGGTATGTGGCGGCGAGTCGTCTCGGGCCTGGGCCTTGTCGCCTACGTGCTCCTGGTGTTGGTTGTCTTCCTGGCCACCAGCTATTTCGCGTTCAGCCTGTTCGTGCGCAGCGGGGTGATGGCGGTGCCCAACGTCACCGGTTTCACCCGCGCCGAAGCTGGCGACATGCTTGCCGACCTGGGGTTGACACTGCGCCGCGCCGAGGGCGGCGGCCGCTATGACGACAGGGTGCCGGCGGGCCGCGTCGTGCGCCAGAGCCCGGACGCGCGCACCCTGGTCAAGCGCGGCAGCAGCGTGGAGGTGGTGCTGTCGCTCGGCCCTCGCCGCGTCAAGGTGCCGGGCCTGGCCGGCAAGGCGCTGCCGGCGGCGCAGGTGACGCTGTCGGCGCTCGGCCTCGAGGTCGGGAGCATCCTCGGAGCCTTCGACGTGCGCCGGCCCCCGGGTTCGGTGGTCGAACAGGATCCCGACGCCGGCGAAGAGGTGCCGCCGGCGTCCCCGGTCAACCTGTTGCTGGCGATGGCGACCCCCGGGCGGCGCTACGTCATGCCCGACCTGGTCTACCGTCACTACGACCCGGTGCGGCAGTTCTTCGCGGCGCACGGGTTCCGCTTCGGCAGTGTCAAGTTCGAGCGCTACGAAGGCGTCGCGGCGGGGGTGATCCTGCGCCAGTACCCGCTGCCCGGACACCCCCTGACTGCCGAGGACCCGGTATCGTTGGTGGTGGCCACCGCCGACGGGGGGCCATGATGAAGCTGGCGCCTTCGATCCTCGCCGCCGACCTGGCCGACCTCGGCGGAGCGCTGGCGGCCTGCGAGGCCGGCGGGGCGGAGCTGGTGCACGTGGACGTGATGGACGGCCATTTCGTGCCCAACCTGACCTTCGGCATCCCGGTCCTCGCGGCGCTGCATCGCCGCACCCGGCTGCCGCTCGACCTCCACCTGATGGTGTCCAACCCCGACCGGCTGCTGGCCGATTATCTGCATGCCGGCGCGGCGCGGGTGGCGGTGCATTGGGAGGCGGCTCCCCACCTGGACCGGTTGCTGCAGCAGATCCGCGAGGCCGGCGCCAGGGCAGGGGTGGCGGTCAATCCGGCGACGCCGGTGGAGATGCTGGTGGACGTCCTGCCGCGGCTGGACTACGTGCTGCTCATGTCGGTGAATCCGGGATTTTCCGGCCAGGGCTTCCTGCCCCGCAGCCTGGACAAGGCGCGGCGCCTGCGGCGCATGATCCGGGATGCCGGCAACCTCTCGGTCGAGATCGCGATGGACGGCGGCATCGATCGCGATAACATTGACCAGGTGATCGCCGCCGGCGTGGAGGTGTGCGTGGTGGGAACGGCGGTCTTTTCCGCGGCTGACCCGGCGCGGGCCATGTCCCAGCTGATCTCGCTCAGTCGGTCGGAGAAACTATGAAAACGAAATTGCCGGCATGGACCCGTCTCGTGGCGATCCTGTCGCTGGTTGGGCTGGTTGGCGTCGCCGGTTGCAAGAGCAGCCGCGGGCGGAGCTCGGACCCGATCCTCAGGCTGTCGGCGGAGGAGTCGCTCGTCCAGGGCAAGGACCTGCTGGCGCAACAGAAGTATTCCCGGGCCCGCCCGCTGTTCACCCACGCTTTCGAGGTTGAGCCCAATTCCAAGGTGGGACGCGAGGCGCTGCTGCTGGCCGCCGACACCTTCTTCCTGGAGGGCGGATCGAGCAACTACACCCAGGCCGAGGCCAAGTACCGGGACTACCTCAATCGCTTCCCGACCAGCGAGCAGGCCGCCTACGTGCAGTTCCAGATCGCCAACAGCCTGGC
>DATKFK010000732.1:0-5202 GCA_035544375.1 Thermoanaerobaculia bacterium | reverse complement strand
TGGAGAGCACTTAGCTTGGGGTTTAGCTCTAGTGAAGGGCGCCACTGACAACACCTCCACCCCCTATCCGGACCGTGAGCCTGCAGCCGGCCTGGTGACGATCCGGCCTGCGGCAGACCGCCTGGAGGCGATCGCAGAGCTGCGCCGCGAGGTCTCCCTGGTCCTGGGCCGGCCGCCGACGGCGGTGCCTTGCGACCGCGCGGTGCAGGGGCTCGGCCTCGATTCGCTGGGCGCCTGCGAGCTCGCCGGCCGGATCGAGGAGCGTTGGGGCTGCCGGTTGGCGCCGTGGATGCTCGGCGACCGCAGCGTCGAAGAGCTGGCCGCGGAGCTCGCCGCGCCGGGGGCGGCAGGTGCCGTGGGCGAGCCCGTCAGCGCCGCCACCCACCCGGAGGAGGAGCCCGAGGGCGGCGCCGCGGAGCCGCTCAGCGAGGGCGAGCGCGCCCTCTGGTACCTTTGGCAGCTGGCTCCCGCGAGCGCCGCCTACCACCTCGCCGCGGCCGCGACGCTCGAGGGGGAGGTGATCGACCGCGGCGCCCTGCGGCGGGCCTTCCAGGCGCTTGCCGACCGTCACCCGGCACTGTGCTCCACGCTGGAGCTGGCACCGGGAGAGCAGGTCGTGCGGCGCGCCCGGCCCGGCGGCGAGGTCGTCTTCGAGGTGTGGCAGGCCGCGGGGTGGAGCGCGGCGGAGCTGGCCCGGCGCCTGGCCGAGGAAGCGGCACGCCCCTTCGACCTCGAGCACGGGCCGCCGCTGCGCATCGGATTGGCGGATCGTGGCGGCGCGAGCCCCGTGCTGCTCGTGACCCTGCACCACGTCGCGGCCGATCTCTGGTCCCTCGCGGTGATGGCGCAGGAGCTGGCCGAGCTCTACGCGGCCTGCACCGCCGGGCTCCCGGCAGCGGCGATGCTGGGGCCGCCGCCGCCCACGCCCGGCGCCCTGGCGCGCCGCGAGCAACGCCTCCTCGCCGGCGGCGAAGGCGAGCGGCTGTGGGAGTACTGGCGCCGCCAGCTCGCGGACGCGCCACAGCGGCTCTCGCTGCCGGCCGACCGTCCACGGCCGGCGCTGCCGGCCTGGCGCGGCGGACGCGAACGGTCGGCGCTCTCGCCGCAGCTGACGGCGGACCTCGGCGCGCTCGGGAGCCGCGCCGCGGCCACCCCGTTCGCCACCCTGCTCACCGGCTGGCTGATTCTCCTGCATCGCCTTGCCGGCCAGGACGACCTGCTGGTGGGCGTCCCCACGGCCGGGCGCGACGCCCCCGAGCTGGCGCGCGCCGTCGGCTACCACGTGAATCCGCTCGTGGTGCGCTCCACGATGCGCTCCGGGGCCGCCTTCGCGCCGTTGCTGGCCGCGCTGCGCGGGACCCTGCAAGCCGCCTTCGGCCACCAGGCGTATCCCTTCCCGCTGCTCGCCAAGCGGCTGCAGTCCGCGCCGGACCCTGGACGCCATCCTCTCTTCCAGGTCATGGCCGTCCAGCATCGGGCACCGGCCTTCGCGCCCGCCGGCTTGGCGGAGCTCGCGCTCGGCGAGCCGGGGGCGCGCCTGGCGCTGGGCGCCCTCACCCTCGAGAGCGTGCCCTTGCCCGAGCGCGCCGCGCAGCTCGACCTGGCGCTGTTCGTGGCGATTTTGGGCGGCCGCCTGACGCTTCACCTGCAGTACGACGCCGACCTGTTCGACGCGGTCACGGGCCGGCGCCTGCTCTCGCACCTGGCGGTGCTGCTCGCCGCCGCGGTGGCGGAGCCCGGGCGGCCCGCCGAGTCGCTGCCACTGCTGGCAGCCGGCGAGCGGCACCAGCTGGTCCGCGAGTGGAACGACCAGCCGGGAGAGCCGCGACTGGCGACAGGCGGAGCCGCGGCCGACACCGGATTCGCGGCCGCCGGCCAGCTGAGTCTCCACGACCTGGTGGCGGCGCAGGCGGCGCAGACCCCGGAGGCGACGGCGCTGGCCTGCGCCGGGGACCGCCTCAGCTATCGCGCGCTTACCGCCAGCGCCGGACGGCTCGCGGCGCACCTGCGCAGCCTCGGCGCCGGGCCGGAGGTGCGGGTGGCGGTGCTGGCGGAGCGCTCGCCTGAGATGGTGATCGGCCTGCTCGCCATCCTCGCCGCAGGGGCCTGCTACGTGCCGCTCGATCCAGCCTATCCGGCGGCGCGCCTCGCGCTGATGGCGGGTGACGCGCGGCCGCGGATCCTGCTCACCCAGTCGCGCCTGCGCGGGCGGCTGCCCTTGCCGGCCGGTGTGCCGGTGCTCGACCTCGACGGGCGCTTCTGGGACAGCGCCGCGGCCCCGGCCGGCCGGCCGGGGGTCCCGGCCCTGGCGGGCAACCTCGCCTACCTGGTCTATACCTCCGGCTCGACCGGATCGCCGAAGGCGGTCGCCGTCGAGCACCGCGCCGCCGTCGCCCTCTGCGCCTGGGCTCGCTCGGCGTTCGCGCCGGCGGAGCTGTCCGGGGTTCTGGCCGCGACCTCGATCTGCTTCGACCTGTCGGTGTTCGAGATCTTCGCGCCGCTCGCCTGCGGCGGCGCGGTGATCCTGGTCCAGGATGTGCTGGCGCTGACCCGGCCGGCGGCGCTGCCGGCGGCGCCGCCGGTGAGCCTGATCAGCACCGTGCCGTCGGCGATGGCGGAGCTGCTGCCCGCCGGCGCCATCCCGGCCTCGGTGGCAACCATCGCGCTGGCCGGCGAGGTGCTGCACGGCGCCCTGCTGGCAGCCCTGCACGCCGGCCACGGCGCCATCCGCGTGCTCAACCTGTACGGGCCGTCCGAGGACACCACCTACTCGACCTGGGCGGAGCCGGCGAGAGGCGAGGAGCGGCCGTCGATCGGCAGACCGCTCGCCAACGGCAGGGCCTTCGTCGTCGACTCCCGCCTCGAGCTCGTCCCCATCGGCGTCGCGGGCGAGCTCTTGCTGGGCGGCGCGGGACTGGCCCGCGGCTACTTCGGCAGGCCGGAGGTGACCGCGGCGCGCTTCGTCCCGGATAACCTGAGCGGCGAGCCCGGAGCGCGGCTGTACCGCACCGGCGACCTGGCGCGCCTGTTGCCGGACGGCAGGCTGCGGTTCCTGGGGCGGCGCGACCACCAGGTCAAGGTGCGCGGCTTCCGCCTCGAGCTGGGAGAGGTGGACGCCGCGCTCGCCGCCTGTCCCGGCGTCGGCGAGGCGGCGACCGTGCTGCGCGACGACGGCGGGGGCGCGCGGCTGGTCGCCTACGTGGCCCCGAGCGCCGGCGCGGCCGACGCCGGGCTCTCGGCCCCGGCGCTGGCCGCGCTGTTGCGCGAGCGCCTCCCCGCGCCGGCGGTGCCGGCGGAGATCGTCATCCTGGCCGCCCTGCCGCACGCCGCGGGAGGCAAGATCGATCGCGCCGCGCTGCCGGCGCCCGTGCCCGCCGGCGCGCCACCCGAACTGCCGCGCAACCCGGTGGAGGAGGTGCTGGCGGCGCTGTGGTGCGAGGCGCTGGGCCGCGACCGCATCGGCGTGCACGACGACCTCTTCGCCCTCGGCGCACACTCCCTGCTGGCGGTGCGCGTCGCCGCCCGGATACGCCGGGCGCTTGGGCAGGACGTGCCGCTGCCGGCGATCCTCGCCGCTCGCACCGTCGCCGGCCTCGCCGCGCGTCTGTCCGCGGGAAGCGACGCCGGCCCGCGCCTGGCGCCGGTGCCGCGCCGGCCGCTGATGCCCACGTCGGCGGCGCAGCGCCGGCTCTGGTTCCTGGACCGCCTCGCGCCGGGCGGCGCGGTCTACAACCTACCCCTGGCCGTGCGCCTCGAGGGGCCGCTCGACACTGCCCGCCTGGCGGGCGCCCTGGACCGGCTCGCCTGCCGCCACGAGAGCCTGCGCACCAGCCTGGTCGAGGCCGGCGGCCGGCCCTGGCAGCGCATTGCGCCGCCGGCGCCGCGGCCGCCGCGCCTGCCCCTGGCCGACCTGTCGCGCCTGCCGCCCGCGGCGCGCCTCGAGGAGGCCCGGGCCCAGCTGCGGGCCGCCGCCCATCATCCTTTCGATCTCGCCGCCGGCCCGTTGCTGCGCCGCACCCTGCTGCGCCTTGCCGGCGCCGAGCACCTCCTGGTGCTGGTGCTGCACCATGCGGTCGCCGACGCCGCGTCGCTCGACCTCCTGCTCGACGAGCTGGCGGCACATTACCGGGCCGCCGCGGCCGGCGTCGCGCCGCAGCCCGCGCCGGCGCTCCAATATGCCGACTACGCCGCCTGGGAGCAGCAGGCCATCGAGCAGGGGGCGTTCGCGCCGCAGCTCGCCCATTGGGCGGCGCGCCTGGCCGGCGTCCCGGCCTCCCTCGGCCTGCCGGTCGACCGGCCGCGGCCCGCCCGGCACAGCGGGCGCGGCAGCTGCCGGCGCAGCGAGCTGCCCGCCGCCGCCTGGTCGAGCCTGCGGCGGTACGCCCACGGCGCGGGCGCCACGCCCTTCATGGCGGTCCTCGCCGCCTGGGTGGCGCTGCTGCATCGGATCTCCGGCGCGGCGGATGTCGTGGTGGGGGCGCCGATCGCCAACCGCGACCGGGTCGAGCTCGAGCCGCTGATCGGCATGTTCGTCAACACCCTCGCGCTGCGCTGTGCGCCGCACGGCGGGCAGCCCGGCAGCGAGCTGCTGGCGTCGGTGCGCGACGACTGCCTCGCTGCGTATGCCCATCGCGAGGTGCCGTTCGACCTGGTCGTCGAGCAGCTGCGCCCTGAGCGCCTGGGCGGCCGCAACCCCCTCTTCGACGTCCTGCTGGCGTTTGGGCCAGCGCCGCGGCCGCGATGGGCAGGCGATCTCGAGCTGGCGCCCGCGGCGGTGCCGACCGCCACCGCCAAGCTCGACCTGACGCTGTTTGCGAGCGAGCAGGAGAGCGGCCTGGACCTGGTCCTGGAGAGCGACCGCGATCTTTTCGACGCCGCCACCGCGGCCCGCTGGCTCGGCTATCTCCGCATCCTGCTCGGGGGGATGGCCGCGGCGCCCGCGACCCCGCTTGCCGACTTCGCCCTGCTCGGCCCGGGCGAGCGCCACCAGGTTCTCGTCGAAGCCAATGCGGACGCCGGCCTGCCGTCTGCCCCGGCCGCGCCCGGCACGGCGGCGGGTGCGCAAGCCGAGAGCTGCCTGCACGAGCTGGTCGAGGCGCAGGCGCGGCGCTCCCCGGAGGCCGTGGCGGTGCGGTCGGCCACCGCGGCGCTCACCTATGCGGAGCTTTGGGACCGCGTCGAGCAGCTCGCCGCCCACCTGGC
>DATKFK010000731.1:0-5926 GCA_035544375.1 Thermoanaerobaculia bacterium | reverse complement strand
CTCGGGCACTGCACGAGCTGTTTTTCCACTTTGCGCCGCACCGGGACGTCGCCATGGGCCCCGGCTGACCGAGGGTCAAGCAATGAACCTGCTCATCCCAGCCCCCTGCCCGCAGCGGGCTGCCGCGCCGCGCGGGGCGGCTCTCCTTGCCCGGCTGGCGACGCCGGCGGCGGCCCTGGCGGCGGCCCTGGCGGCGGCCATGCCGCTTCTCACGCTGGCTCTGGCCGTGGCCCCGGCCGCCGTCGCCGCCTCGGCCGGCGCGCCCCCGCTGGCCGCCGAGGAGCTGAGCGGTCGCCTGGTGTTCCTGGCCAAGGACGGCAAGGGTCCGGCCCGCGGCGTCGATCCGCGCCTGGCGGTCGTCTATTTCGAGCCGGCGGATGCGGCGCGCCCGCCCCGCACCGAGAAAGCGTTTCAGCTGCTCACCAAGAACAAGGAGTTCTTCCCGCACGTGCTGGCGGTGCCGGTCGGCGCCAGCGTGCAGTTCCCCAACCAGGACCCCATCCTGCACAACGTCTTCTCGGTGTCGCCGGGCAACTCGTTCGACCTCGGCATCTACCGCGGCGGCCCGCCCAAGGAGAAGCGGTTCGAGCAGCCGGGCGTGGTGCGCGTCTACTGCAACGTGCACCAGGCCATGGTTGCCTACATCCTGGTGCTGGATACCGCCCACTATGGCTCGCCCGACCTCGACGGCTCCTTCCGGCTCACCGGCCTGCCCAGGGGGCCGGGGAAGCTGACGGTCTGGCACGAGCAGGCCGATCCATGGACGCAAGAGCTCAAGCTGCCGTTGCGGGCGCCGGAGGGCGGCTCGCCGGCGCTCGCGCCGCGCCTCGTGGTGGTGCGTCCTAAGCTGCTTCCTCATCTCACCAAGACCGGCGAGTCCTACAACCGCGGTGACTCCTACCGATAGCGCCGCCCGCCGGTTGAACCTGTCGCTGGGGACCCGGATCTTCCTGGTCACCTCGCTGCTGATCGCCCTTTCGGTGGGCGCCTCGGTGGCGGTCACCTCGTTGCTGGTGCGCAACATCGCGCGCAAGGCGGCGCTCGATGCCCTGCAGGGCAGCGCGCGGGCCCAGGAAACGCTGCAGGCCGGCGACTACGACCAGCTCAAGCTGATCTCGCGCCTGCTCGGCCAGGACCCCTACCTCAGCGCCTACATCGCCGAGGCCCAGGCGGAGAAGGACACCGCTTCGATCCTGGACGCGCTGGGCAGCCACCAGGGCAACTACAAGTTCAGCTTCGCCATGGTCCTCGACACCGCCGGCCGGGTCATTGCCCGCACCGACAATCCGGCCTCGCGCCAGGACCTGTCGCAGCAGTCGCTGATCCGCGAGGCGCTCAGCGGACCCAAGGAGAGCGTTGGCGTCTGGCGCGAAGGCGATCGTCTCTACTACGCCGTCGCGGTGCCGATTACCAAGGCCTTCGAGGTGTACGGCTACATGGTCACCGCCTTCGAGATCACCAATGCGTCGGCAAAACGGGTCAGCGGCACCGGCGGCGGCGACGTCGCCTTCGTCGCGAAGGATGCGAACGGCAGGGTCCAGGTCGCGGCGAGCAGCCTCGATCCCAGCATGCAGCAACCGCTTGCCGCCGCGCTGACCGCCCTGGGGAAGGGCCGGCCGCTGGCGCCCCTGGGCGGCGGCGAGCCGCGCGAGGTCGAGCTGTCGCTCAACGACGAGACCTGGCTGGCGCTGATCTCGCAGCTGCTCGACGCGGCAGGCCGGCCGATCGGCAGCTCCGTCGCCCTGGCCTCGATGCGCAAGGAGATGGCGCCTTTCCGCCGCATCGAGGCGGTGGTGCTGCTCTCCGGGCTGGCGGCCCTGCTGATCGCGCCCTTCCTGTCGCTGGCTTTCGCGCGGCGTACCCTGCAGCCGGTGCGGCGCCTGGTCTCGGCCACCGAGGCCGCGCGCCAGGGCGACTACAACCAGCGGATCGTCCCCGAGCGGGCCGACGAGATCGGCCAGCTGGCCGGCGCCTTCGACGAGCTGATGTCGGACCTGCGCGAGAAGCGGGACATGGAGGAATACGTCACCCAGCTGTCGCGCAACCTTCCTGAACCGGGGCCGGCGCGGGTGGTGATCGGCGCGGCCCAGGCCCGCGACTCGCTGCTCATGGGCATCGAGCTGCGCGGCTACGCCAACCCCCACCTCGAGGCCGGCGCCGAGCAGGTGATCGAGCGGCTGGGCCTCGCCATGCAGCACCTGGAGGCAACCATCGGGGCTGCCGGCGGCCAGATCGAGGGCATCGCCGGTCACCGCGTGCTGGCGCGCTTCGACCGCGGCCGGCGCCCGCTCGGGCCGCTGGTGGCGGCCGCCGAGATCCTGCAGCCGCACAGCGTCTGGGGCGACGACACCGGCGCCGAGGCGCCCAGCATCGCCGTCGCCGCCGGCACGGTGGTGACCGGTCCGGTGGTCTGGGGCGACCAGTCCGAGCGCGGCCTGGTGGGGCAGCCGGTGCAGCAGCTCGAAAGCCTGCTGCGCGAGGCGACCCCGGGCGACCTGGTGCTGGGCCGGGACGTGTATCAGCAGCTGCGCGAATATTTCGTGCGGGCCGGCTACGAGCTGGCGCCGCGCCGCGGCCTGATCAGCCCGCAGCCGATCTACGTGCTGACCGCCGACCTCGCGGCCCGCCTGACGAGCAGCCAGACCCTCACCCCCGCCGAGGCGGAGGAGGCCGGCGGCGACGAGGCGGCGCTGCTCACCCTCTCCGGCCTCGCGCCGGGCACCCTGATGGGGCGGCGCTTCCAGGTGCTCTCGGTGCTCGGCACCGGCGGCATGGGGGTCGTCTACAAGGCGCGTGACCGCGAGCTCGACGACCTGGTGGCGCTCAAGGTGCTGCGGCGCGACCTCTGGGGCGACCGGGCGCAGCTCGAGCGGATGAAGAGCGAGATCAAGCTGGCGCGCAAGATCACTCACCCCAACGTGCTGCGCACCTTCGATTTCGGCGAGCTCGACAAGGTGGCCTTCATCTCGATGGAGTACGTCCGCGGCGTCACGCTGCGCTACATGCTGGACCAGACCCACCGCCTGCCCTACTCGGCCGGGCTGCGGCTGGGCAAGCAGCTGTGCGCCGGGCTCGGTGCGGCGCACGCGGTCGGGGTCATCCACCGCGACATCAAACCCGAGAACCTGATCCTCGAGCCGACCGGCAACGCCAAGCTGATGGACTTCGGCATCGCCCGCCCGGTATCGCGCCTGACGCCCGGCCAGACGCAGGCCGGGTTCATCGTCGGCACTCCGCAGTACCTGGCGCCGGAGCAGGTGCAGGGCGGCGAGATCGACACCCGCGCCGACATCTATTCGACCGGGGTGGTGCTCTTCGAGATCTTCACCGGCAGCGTGCCGTTCCGGGCCGACACCGCGATGGAAGTGCTGGTCAAGCACCTCCAGGAGGAGCCGCCGCCGCCGCGCGAGCGCTGGCCGGAAATCCCGCCGCGCTTGGAGGCGGCGATCCTGCGCTGCCTGCGCAAGGCGCCGGCCGAGCGCTTCCAGACGGTCGAGGAGCTGCACCGGGAGCTCGAGGCGCTGAGCGCCTAGCTCCCGGCGGACCCTGGACCGCCTCGGCTGGGCGGTTCCGTCGTATCCTGGAAGAGGGGGGAGCGGGACGCATGATGCCGGCCGAGGCTGATACCTCAGAAACGACCCCGGTGACCGCGGGGGCGCCGGGGGCGCCGGGGACTCCGGGGACTCCGGGGACGACGGAGGTCGGGCCGACCGAGGATGCTCCGAGGGCCGTGGAGCAGCAGGAGGTCTTCGCTCGCCTTTCGGAGTACGAGACGCTGCTCGAGATCGGCGCCCAGCTCGCCGCCTCCCTGGACCTGCCGACGGTGCTCGAGCTCGCCCTGTCGACGGCCGAGCGGGTTTGCCGCGCCGAGACCAGCTCGATCTGGGAGCTCGACGACGAGCGCGGCGAGCTGTTCTTCCGCGTCGTGCGTGGCCGGGCGGCCGGCGCCATCCGCGGCCTGCGGGTGCCGCTCGGCCAGGGCATCGTCGGCAGCGTGGCGCAGACGGCCCGGCCGGAGCTGGTCAACGACGTGGCCTCCGATCCGCGCTGGCACGGCGACCCGCAGGAGGTGTTCAGGACCCGCGCCATCCTGGCGGTGCCGCTGCTCGCCAACGGCCGGCTGGTCGGCGTCCTGCAGCTGCTCAATCCGGTCGACCGGGATCGCTTCACCGACGACGACCTGCGGCGCATGCGTCTGTTCGCCGGCATGCTTGCCCATCCGCTGCAGAATGCCCGGCTCTACGCGGCGCAGCGCCGGCAGTTCATGAACATGGTGACCGCTCTCGCCGAGACGCTCGAGAAGAAGGATCCTTACACCGGCGGCCACGTCCGGCGGGTGGTCAGCTACTCGCTGCTGCTGGGAGCCGAGATGGGCCTCGATCGCGGCGACCTCAAGGACCTGTGGCTGGCGGCGACCCTCCACGACATCGGCAAGATCGGCGTTCCCGACCGGATCCTGGGCAAGCCCGCGCCGCTCGACCCCGCGGAGGCAGAGGTGATGCGCCGCCACACCGTCGACGGCGCCTCGATCGTCGCCCACCTCTCGAACCCGCACGTGCTGCCGGGGGTGCGCAGCCACCACGAGCGCATGGACGGCGCCGGCTATCCGGACGGCCTGCTCGCGGAGCAGATCCCCCTGGCGCCCCGTGTCATTGCCGTGGCCGACACCTTCGACGCCATGACCACCAGCCGCCCGTACCGCCAGGGGCTGTCGGCCGAGCGGGCGGCGGCCGAGATCGAGAGCGCCGCGGGAACGCAGTTCTGCCCGCGGGTGGTGGCGGCGTTCAAGTCGCTCTTCGCCGGCGGCCGCTTCAACCTCGCGGCCGGCGAGGAGGTGCTGCAATCGATCACGGAGCTGGAGGACCCCGACTGACCCGGCCGGGGCGGCGGCGATCATGCGCCACCTGATCGTCTGCGGCCGGTGCCGGCGGCAGCTCGATGCCGGCGACCGCGGGGCCGGCGAGCTGGTGCCCTGCCCCTGCGGCGAGCGGGTGGCGGTGCCGCCGCTCGCGGCTCACGACTCGGCGGTGGTGCGCTGCTCGGCCTGCGGCGCGCCGCGGCAGGGCGACGAGCCGGAGTGCCGCTATTGCGGGTCGGCCTTCACCGTCCACGAACGCGACCTCGACACCATCTGCCCGGTCTGCATGGCGCGGGTGAGCGGCGGGGCGCGCTTCTGCGACCACTGCGGCAGCCCGATCCTGGTCGAGCAGGCGACGGCCGCCGCGACGCCGCAACGGTGCCCGGCATGCGGGCCGCCGCAGCTGCTCGGCAGCCGGCAGTTCGCAGGCGAGCCGGTCGCGGTGTCCGAGTGCGCGAAGTGCGGCGGCCTGTGGCTCGACCGCCGGGTCTTCGAGGTGCTGCTGGTGCGCGCGCGTCACGCCGAGCTCGGCGGTGCGGCGGTGGCGGTCGCCGGCGAACGGCCGGCGGGGGCGGCGGCTGGACCGGCGGCGGCTGGACCGGCGGCGCCGGCGGCGGGCCGCCTCTACCGTCCGTGCCCGGTGTGCGCCGCCCTGATGAACCGGCAGAACTATGGTCGCAAGAGCGGCGTCATTCTCGATGTGTGCGGCGCCCACGGCATCTGGTTCGACCTCGACGAGCTGCCGCGGGTGCTGGCCTGGATCCAGGGTGGCGGCGAGCAGCGCGCCGGACAGCTCGCGGCCGAGGAGGAGAAGGCAGCGTCCCGCGATCGCCGGCTCGATCTCGAGATGGCAGGCGCCCTGCGCGGCGGCAGCTGGGGATACGACGAGCCCAACAGCAACCTGCTCGGCGGCCTCGTCAGTCTTCTGGGCGAGGGCTGGAGCTTCCTCTTCAACCGCTGACCGCCTGGCCGCCTGATCGATGACCGCGAGACTGAGGCCGCACGTCTGGACCGTGGTGCCGCGGTTGCGCCATTCGGTCCGGCCGCTCGCGGTTCCTGCGGCCGAGC